>JARRBK010000030.1 GCA_029982615.1 Tepidanaerobacteraceae bacterium
TGAGTTTTTTAACTCATCCTATGGGAGGATGGTGAGGTCTTTTTTCTACGTAGATCAGCCTTTTTCCTGCTAATTGACCTAATAAAATTTTACACTATCAAAGTCGTCCCCGCGTTAAGGCCATTTTTTAACAGGCAAACTTATTTTTCAAAATAAGCTTTCACTGCGCTGATCAGGCTACTTTCTCTTTCTATTATCCTTGACCTTAAGCCAGCGAACACGCCCCTGTGAAACACCATCCTGTAATTGTATTTTTTTGCGTTACAAAAATTGAATTTGTATGATTCATTACCTCTCAAAAAATCAAATACAATATCTTTTCTCTCAATAGATGTTTTTATAGCTAGCATTGTCAGCAAAATCCCTATGCTCAAGTTTTTATACTTACCATCGAAACCGCTCAAATAATAATAGGTTCTTTTTCCTTTATGGAAAGCATATAGCACCGCTGCAATCTCATCATTAATAATCAGCCTGTGCAGGTCCAGATATTTTCTTTTAAACATGTCCTCCGCAAGATTCAGGTGAAAGTCAACAATTTTTTGGCTGTAAAAGGCTCCAGGCAGTTTTTTCCCGCGCCATCTTTCTTGATGCATTTTAATCATTTTAAGCAGGGTTGGTTTTACATCTTGTTTTTTGCTTACCAATTCATATTTTACTATGTAATCTCTATTTACACGTCTCTGGCAGTATTCAATGTTTTTTCTGAATCGTTTGTTTAAGCCCGACACATACGCATCCCAATCGCTTGGCAAGACGATGTAAGGACATATATCTTGTTTTATACAGGTTTTTTCATACCCTCTTATTTCAACATCATAATATTTTTCAGGCAAATGGTCGAGATCCAGCAAAACCATTCCTTTTTTAACAAGCTCCTCAGCTAACGCTTCAAAAAATTCATTTTCAAAACCAGGTTTGTATAAGAAGCCAAGGTAATCACTGTTATTATAACCTATAAGCCTTAATTTCCCCATGGTTTTTACAAAGGGTGCAAGTCCTATTACCTGGTTGGAATTTTTTATTAGAGGGAGATATATATTTTTGCCCCAAATTTTTATCCAGTTAGAAGCCCAAGTATAGCTGGAAAAAGGTGTGATATCTTCATATTCTTCTAATTCTTCCCATATAGATTTGATGGAAAATCTTTGTTCTGCCAATTATGTCTCGCCCTTTCTTAAAAAGTTAAAAAATATTTTCCAGGCAAATATAATAAATACGACTACGATTAATAGAATGCTTATTTTATATTCCCAACCTAAATTTAAGAATCTATGAAACTCCGAATACAGTTTAAGGTACATCATTACCCAAAACACGACCCAAACAAAATCGCCAAAAAAGGAAAATAACGTATAAGATAAAATATTTATTCTGAAGATACCGGCAGCCCATATGGCAGGAGTCCGAGTGATGCCAATCCATCGGCTTACCATATTTGTTAAACCACCGTATTTATTAAACCATTTTTTCATCATGGAGATTTCTTTATCTTTAATATGAAAATATTTGTTCAATTTTTTTATTACAGCAGGCCCGCCGATGTATCCTATACAATAAGCTAAAATATTTCCTGAAAGGTTTCCAATAGTAGATACTGCTATGACTGTATAAAGCGACATTTTATCTATTTTAATAAAATATGCGGCTATCATGAATAAAAATTCTACAGGCAATGGCAATCCAGTGCCTTCGGCTAACAGGCCTACATATAGCCCCATATATCCATACTTTGTTATAATTTCATGAGAGTATTGCCATAGATGGGCCATAAACACCACCAAAAAAATTATACACTCCAAGATGTTTATTTTAAATATAATATTTTGATGAAATTTATTTTAATTAATGTTTCATTCTCTATATCTTAATATTCCAACCTAAAAATTAAAATTGCCGGCGATGTGCTATTAAGAATATCACCGGCATGGTTCCAAAATGGATGATTTGCAAAAAAAATATTGTTGGTGAATTTTTAAATGTTATATATCTGTGGTATAATTTTAAATAAAAGTTCGTGCTAACTAAGATTAATCTTGCAACTTTTCAATTTCTTTTTTACTATGGCTCCAATTTTTCCAGTTTCCTGGGAAGTAAGCATATCCCAGCCTGATTGTTTTGCTTTGTCTAACAGCCCTAATTCCTTAGCGGCTTCTAGTTTTAATGCTTGTTTAGGGTCAGTTTTTTTTTGTTTTGCTTTTTTGATATATTTCCCCATAAGCTCACCTCAAAATTTATGGTGCCCTTTAAAAATAAATTTATTCCGATATTTTTAAAAGGAGGTAGCCATTTGATACAACTTGCCAATGTCACAAAAAACTACGGCAGTAAAGCCGCTTTGAAAGGCATATCTTTGACTGTAAAGCGCGGTGAAGTTCTAGGACTTTTAGGTCCCAACGGAGCCGGAAAATCAACCACAATGAGGTTAATTGCAGGATATATGCCCCCCACTTCTGGAACAATAAAGGTGGCTGAATATGACGTAGTAAAACAGCCCATAGCGGCTAAAAGAGTTATCGGTTATCTGCCTGAAAACCCACCTCTTTACAAAGATATGACCGTAAAAGATTTCATATCTTACTCCGCTGAATTAAAAGGCCTTAAAGGAAAGAAAAAAAGTTTAAGGGTAGATAAGGTGATGGAAGAGGTGGGGGTTGGCGTTGTGAAAAATCGCCTCATTTCCCATATTTCTCGAGGATATCGCCAGCGGGTGGGCCTTGCCCAGGCACTCGTAGGGCAACCCGAGGTTCTGATTCTGGACGAGCCTACGGTAGGCCTTGACCCTCAACAAATCATCGAAATAAGGCAGCTTATAAAAAATCTTGCAGGTAAAAGCACGATAATACTCAGCTCACATATACTGCCGGAAGTAAGCAGTTTGTGCCACCGAGTGGCTATAATCAATAAGGGTAGGCTTATTGCTGAAGATACTCCTGAAAACTTAAGCGAAGCCCTTAAAGGGAAGCGCGAAATAATTCTCAAGATAAAAGGTCCTGAGAAAGATATTCTTTCTGCCCTACAAAACGTGTCAGGAGTTCAATCAGTATCCGCAAATCCCATTGATACCGATATTTCGGAGTTCAGGGTGATCTTTGAAAAGGGCAGAGATGTCAGGGAAGACCTGTTTTTTGCCATGGCTTCCCGAGGTTTTGCTATACTGGAAATGATTCCTTCTAAAATGTCGCTCGAAGAGATTTTCCTAGAACTTACAACCGAAGAAGATTCCATACCTGTATCTTTCAAGGAGGGGGACAAAAATGGCAATTATATATAGCATATTTAAAAAAGAACTGAAAAGTTATATTCAGTCTCCACTGGCCTATGCAGTTGTTTCCGTCATTATGGCTTTAGCCGGGTATTTCTTTTGTGTATCCCTTTTTACATCCAGAATTGCTGAAATGACAAGCCTATTTATGAATCTCGCTGTAATCCTTATTTTCGCAGTCCCTATTTTGACTATGAAGCTGGTTGCAGGTGAAGAACAGGACGGCACAATAGAATTTCTGCTCACTTCTCCTATTACCATACCCCAGCTGGTACTGGGAAAGTATCTGGCATCGCTGGCACTGTTTATAGCAATAACTATTTTAACTTTTATTTTTCCAGGCATTTTACTTTCCATTTCTACACCGGATAAAGGGGTAATAATTACTTCGTATCTCGGTTTTTTGCTGCTGTTAGCCGCATACATTGCTATAGGCATAATGTGCTCCTCCTTTACCAGCAGCCAGATTGTCGCAAGCATATCAGGTTTTGGCATATTATTGCTCTTCTGGATAGTTGGATGGATGTCAGGCAATATATCCGGCGCATTGGGTCAATTCGCAAAAGCCCTTTCAATCTCCGAACATTACGGAGATTTCCTCAGGGGAGTGATAGACACAACTCATATAATATATTTTCTGAGCATCACAATCGTGTCTTTACTGATTGCCATGCTTGGCGTAGCCAAGAGGGCCTGGTCATAGGGAGGATGTATAATGTATAAAATGAATAATATGAAAATCTCAAAATTCTCCAGTGCTTTTATAGTTTTATTGCTCCTGGTGTCGCTAGTGGGTGTGAATTTTCTTGCTATAAAGTATCACAAGCGGTGGGATTTAACTCACTCCAAAAGATTTACCCTGTCTCAAAAAACCAGGGAAGTTCTGTCAGAACTAAAGACCCCTGTCAAAATAACGGCTTTCATCGCTGAAGGCAGCAATACCGGTAGTGATATAAAAAACTTGCTGAAAGAATACGGTTTTGCTTCTTCTAAAATAAGAGTATATTTTTACGACCCAGAAAAGGAACCGTCAATAGCAAAAAAATACAATATCCAAGAATATAACACCATAATAGTCGAAGACGTGAACCACCGACGTGTCATAAGTCAGTACAACCTCTATTCTCCTGGGAAAAATCCATATTCCATGGATTTTAATGGCGAACAGGCGGTAACTAAAGCCATTCTGGATTTAAACCGTCAGAATCAAGCTCATATCTATTTTCTAAAAGGCCATGGAGAGGCCAGCATAATATCTGACCTTGACACTTTCAACTCATACCTCAAAGGAGAAGGATATATTACAGATCAGCTGGAGCTTTCCGTCGAAGGAAAAATTCCCAGCGATGCGGATCTGATAGTTGTAGCTGGTCCCCAGCGAGACCTTGTTTTAAGAGAGAGGGAATTGTTGGAAAACTATATCAAAAAAGGAGGTAAACTCCTAATATTTCTCGGTCCTACCGACAGCCACGTTTCCATGATTGAATGGAAAAAACTTTTGAACAGTATCGGTTTAAAGGTCCATGATGACATTGTTGCTGATCCACAACGCTCATTTTATTCCGATCCTCTAACACCGGTACCCCTGGTGGAAAACCATGATGTTACCCAAAGTCTACTGGATAAAAAGCTCACGGTAATTTTCCCTTACAGCAGAAGCCTTGAACCAGTTGCAAAATTGCCCGGTAATCTTCAAGTTAGGTCTCTCCTAATAACCAGCAATGAAGCATTTGGAGAAACAGATTTTACCAAAAACCGCGTGTCTAAGGGCAACAATGATATCCACGGCCCACTTCATCTGGCCTACGCCGTTTCCAAGGCTGCTGCGGGAAAAAAACAGGATGTACCACTTGTACCGAATACAATAACTGCTCCTGACTCAGAAACCGGAGAGCCCATAGCCGTAGTGGTAGGGGATGTTGCATTTTTGGGCCAGCAGACCCTAGGGCTCGCTGGAAATCTGGATTTTGCCGCAGGTTCAGTGACGTGGTTGCTTCAGAGCCCAAACCTGCTTAGTATACCGGCAAAATCTGAAGAGCCACCTTTTGTAAATCTTACGGGAAATATGGTTCAGGCTATTTTTTATTCCACAGTAGTAGGTCTGCCTTTAATCATAATTGTCGCAGGTTTTATAATATGGATGCGCAGGAGGAATTTATAGGAAGAATGATTATTTTGCAATCAGTTCAAAGTATATTAAGCATTATGCTCATGATTTCAATAGGATACGCACTTACATCCCGAGGATGGTTCGATGAAAAAGCTTCTGCATTACTTGTAAAGCTCGTTGTCAAATTATCCCTTCCCATGTTAATGATGCATGACCTCATGAACAATTTTAATAGAGAAAAACTTATTGCCAGCGCAGGTGGATTACTTGTCCCTTTTTTATCCATCGGTTTTTGCTATTTGCTAAGTTTTGTCGCTGCCGCACTTGCAAAAATACCCGCCGGGCGGCAGGGTGTATTCAGATCTATGTTTTTCAACTCAAACACTATATTTATGGGTTTGCCAATTAATCATGCTCTCTTCGGTGAAACCAGCATCCCTTATGTATTATTGTATTATATTGCAAATACGGTATATTTTTGGACCTTTGGAGTATATGAGATAAACAAAGATGGCAAGAATAAGTATAAAAAATTATTTTCCCTGGAAACAGCAAAAGAAATTTTATCTGCTCCGCTGGTAGCCTTTCTTTTGGCAATTTTAATGATTATTCTGGGAATAAAGTTGCCTTTCTTTATCATGGATACTTTTAGATATATAGGAAATATCACCGCTCCAATTTCATTGATGTTTGTAGGCATTACCATTCATTCTATCGACTTCAAAAACATAAGAATCAGTAAAGATATGCTGGTTTTGTTCGCCGGAAGGTTTGTGGTCTCACCTATGTCTATTATTTTGCTGACAATGTTTTTCCCCTTGCCATCCCTTGCGAGAGATGTCTTTGTGATTCAGGCAGCCATGCCGGTTATGACAAACGCAGCTATTATTTCCAAATCCTATGATGCTGATAGCGAATATGTAGCTATAATGATTGCTACTACTACTATTGCCACTCTCTTTGTGGTGCCACTATATAGAACGCTTTTAAACCAGATATAACGATATAAAAATGAAGGAGGCGCTCTTAAATAACGCCTCCTTTTAAATATTGATTATTTTATCCTTTCTATTACCTCTTCCACCATTTTCCTTATTTCATCAGGACTTTCCATGTTCAATGCCCGTTCCGCAATTTCTTTTGCTTCATCATAGGAGAGAGAGCGAATGATCTTTTTCACCTGCGGAATAGAAGAGGCACTCATGGAAAACTCGTCCAATCCCAAGCCCAATAATATCGGCGCTGCTATTACATCTCCTGCCATCTCCCCGCACATACCAGTCCATTTACCCGCCCTATGAGAAGCGTCAATCACATTTTTCACAAGCCTAAGCACGGCTGGATGTAAGGGTTCATAAAGATTAGATATATGTTCATTCATCCTGTCAACGGCCAGAGTATATTGGATCAGGTCATTAGTACCTATGCTGAAGAAATCCACTTCCTTTGCCAAAATATCGGCTATTACGGCAGCTGAAGGAATTTCCACCATTATGCCGACTTCCAAATTGTCGTCAAAGGCTATGCCTTCGTTTTTAAGCTCTTGTTTTGCTTCTTCCAGTATTGCATTTGCTTTTCTGATTTCTTCTGCACAAGATATCATAGGATACATGATTTTTATATTTCCATACAAACTGGCTCGGAGTATAGCTCGAAGCTGAGTTTTCAAAATATGTGGCCTGTCCAGGCACATGCGGATAGCTCTCCAGCCAAGAAAAGGGTTCATCTCATCAGGCATGTCCAAGTATGGAAGTTTCTTGTCCCCACCGATATCCAACGTTCTGATTATAATGGGCCGTGGGGCCATGGCTTCAGCTACCTGTTTATAAGCGGCAAACTGTTCCTCCTCAGTAGGAAGGTTATCCCGATCCATGTACAAAAATTCTGTCCGATAAAGTCCTATTCCTTCAGCTCCATTATCCAGAGCACCTTTTACGTCCTTTGGAGTGCCTATATTTGCCGAAAGCTCTACTTTTCTTGTGCCATCTCGAGTCTCTCCGGGAAGATCTTTTAATTCTTTTAGACAAATGCGGTATTTTTCATAATCCAGCCGCATCCTTTCATATTCCTTTAATGTGCTTTCATCAGGGTTGACATAAACTATGCCTTTATTTCCATCAACTATTACGACATCTCCTGATTTTGCTTTTAAGGATATATCTACTAATCCAACTACCGCTGGAATCTCAAGAGACCTTGCCATAATGGCAGTATGAGAAGTTCTTCCTCCCATGTCAGTGGCGAACGCCAACACCTTTTCCTTGTTCATTTGGGCAGTATCCGAAGGGGTAAGGTCTTTGGCTATTATAATGGATTCTTCGGAAATATCCGCAAGAGTTTCTATTGAAACCCCTAGAATGTTTTTTATCATCCTGTCGCTCACGTCTTTTATGTCAGCTGCCCGCTCTTTTAAGTATTCATCATCCATATTGTTAAACATCTCAACATAATTTTGTGATACCATAGATACGGCATTTTCTGCAGTGATTTTATCGCTTTTTATTTTTGACTTTATTTCATCGATAAAAACGGGGTCTTCCAAAACCATTATGTGAGCCTGAAAGATTTCAGCCTTGTCCTGCCCCAACTCTTCTTCAGCTTTTTCTTTTATTTTTTTCAATTGTGCCTTTGACTTTTCTATTGCCTCTTCAAGACGCTTTATTTCTTCTTCCACCATGCCATCGGGTATATTCGCCCTGTTTATGACAATTTGCTGTCCCTTTAACACATAGGCTTTTCCAATTTCAATACCGGGTGATGCCGCAATCCCTTTTAACATGTTTACCTCCCTCAAAATTTATCTTTTTTTATAATATCTTCCACTTCTTTTGCTATGCGGTAAGGCTTTGTGATTATCCTGATAGGTAGGGATAGGATAAATTTTTTAATGTCTCCTTCCAGTTCTTTAGTCATTCTATACGGTTTTGTAAGGATTCTTTCAATAAAATCTGCTGCATAGTTTCCCAACAGTTTTTCTCGCCTAATTTCAATTTCACTGCCACATTGAGTACATTTGACGCTTTTTAAAGTATTTCCAACATATGTTACAGTATGGGGTGTATCTTTATTGCAATGGAGACAAAAAAGTTCAGCTTCCATTTTGGAGGTCATTTTATCCCCCCCTCCAAGATAATGTAACCGCTAGCGATTATTATTGATGATTTAAATCCTCTATATAATAATAACGTTAAATCTTAAAAGTATCAACATTAAAAATTAAAAATGTGATAAATAATGTAGGAGAACCCTTATTTCTCCTACATTTTGTGAATGGGTTCTCCCAGCACGTCGAAGGATGCCTCCATAACGGTTTCGGAAAGGGTGGGATGAGCATGGATCGTCTCAGCAAGTTCCTCTACGGTGCACTCCAGCTTTATTGCAAGAGCAGCTTCAGCGATAAGTTCTGTGGCGCTGGGGCCCAAGATGTGGACGCCAAGGATTTCATTATACTTCGGTTCGGATATTATCTTCACAAAACCCTGTCTTTCTCCAATGGTTAACGCTTTTCCGCTTGCTATGAAAGGGAAACGGCCGATTTTGATGTTGTCTTTATATTTCTGGCGTGCTTCTTCTTCGGTAAGTCCCACCGACGCTGCTTCCGGGCTTGTATATATGCAATTCGGGACTGCTGTATAGCCCATTTTTTTGTTTTGCCCCAGGATGTTTTTGACCGCATTTAAGCCCTGGTGGGAAGCAACATGGGCCAACATGGACTTTCCGGTGACGTCTCCTATGGCATAAATGTTGTGTATATTTGTCCTGAGGTAATCATCCACTGTTATGCCGGTTTTTTGTATATCTATGGGAAGATTTTCTACGGCATTCGTATTAGGTTTTCTTCCTGTGGTCATAAGGACTTTATCTGTTTCAATCCTTTTTATGCCTTCCGAGGTTTCAAACGTTGTTATGAGTTTTCCATTCTGCTTTTCTATGGTCTTTACTCTCGAGTCAGTGTATATTTTTATGCCCTGTTTTTCGAGGATTTTTCTCATTTCCTTTTGTATTTCTTCATCCTGCCGTGGGAGTATCTGGGGCAGCATTTCCACTATGGTTATATCCACTCCCATGGCGTTATATACATACCCCAGTTCTATGCCTATTACTCCACCGCCTATTACCAGCATGGATTTCGGAAGTTCTTCTAATGATAGCGCTTCATCGCTGGTGATGACACCCGGCAGGTCGTGCCCCGGTATAGGAATTATCGCCGGGGTAGACCCTGTAGCTATTATTATGTTTTGCGCCGTTATGGTTTCTTTTTGGCCGGTATGGTATGTTATTTCTATGGTGTATTTGTCTAAAAGTTTTGCCTCTCCCTTATACATTTTTACACCATTTGCTTTAAGGAGATTTTCCACTCCCTTGGTGAGAGTCTTTATTACAGTTTCTTTGTTTTTCTGGACAGCATTCCAGTCAATCTGCACCTCACGGGCGGTTATACCAAACCTTTTCGCATTTTTTATTTCGTTTATTATGTTAGCGCTGTGGACCAGGGTTTTCGTGGGTATGCAACCGCGGTTCAAACATACTCCGCCCAGTTCTCTTTTTTCTATGAGGGCAACTTTTGTTTTTTTCTTCCCTGCATATATGGCAGCAACATATCCTCCCGGGCCGCCGCCTATTATCGCAATGTCGTAAATCATGTAAAACAACTCCTTTACATCAACATCTCCAGCGGTTCCTCAAGAATCTGTTTGAGTGTTTGAAGGAATCTAGCACCCTGAGCGCCATCTATTACACGGTGGTCACAGGAAAGGGTGAGGTTCATCATAGGCCTTATAACAATCTGGTCGCCTATTACGACCGGTTTCTTCATTATCTTGCCCACCGCCAAAATGGCGCTTTCAGGCTGGTTTATGATGGCTTTGAAGTTTTCTATGTCGTACATGCCAAGATTGGTAATGGTAAATGTGCCGCCCTGGTATTCATCGGGCATGAGTTTTCCGGAGCGGGCTTTTTCTATGAGCTGTGTAGTCTCCTTAGATATTTCTCCAATGCCTTTTTTATCGGCGCATCTTACTACAGGTACGATCAGGCCATCGTCCAGGGCTACTGCCAGCCCTATGTTTATGTCCTGTTTTATTATTATCTCGTCCCCGAGGAAGCTCGAGTTTACTATAGGGTTTTGTTTTATTGCCACAGCCGAGGCTTTTATGAGGATGTCGTTGTATGACAACTTGCAGCTGTACCTGGCCTGTATTGCCGGAAGCAGTTTTTCTCGAAGCTCGATGACTTTTGTCATGTCGACTTCCAGAGTAAGGTATATATGTGGCGCTGTGCCTTTGCTTTTTGTCATCCTTTCGGCTATGATTTTCCTCATGCCAGTCACCGGTATAACCTTCTGGGTCTCTGCAGCGGGAAATGTTTTCTCGGACTCTTTTGGCACAAGATCCTGTTTTGTTATTCTTTCTCCAGGAGCCTTTTGAATTGTTTCAAGACTAATCCCCTGTTCTACAGCTATTTTCATCGCTACGGGTGTGGCCTTTATTTTGTGTGATTTGATAAACTCCATCACGTCTTTTTCCGTTATGCGGCCGTCGGGGCCGGAAGGAGTAACCTTTGAAAGGTCTACATCGTTTTCTCTTGCCACCCTCTTTGCAGCCGGAGAGGCCTTTACTCTGCCCTCAAAAGCTTCCATTTCTTTCGGCTGCTCCTTTGTTTCTTCACCGCTCTTTATCTGGGAAGCCTGCCTTTCAGCCTCTTTTGTTTTTTCCTCACCTATCTCGGGCAGCACCTCATCGGCACCGGCAATTATGGCTATTTCTTTTCCCACAGGAACAACAGCGCCTTCAGAAACCAGGATTTTCCTCATTATTCCTGATTCCGGAGCTTCATCCTCAAGATTCACTTTATCTGTCTGGATTTCCACATACGGTTCACCTTTTTGGATCGGTTCCCCTTCTTTTTTGAGCCATTTTATTATGGTACCTTCTTCCATCGTGGTACCGAGCTTGGGCATTGTCACTATTGTGGCCATACTATCCTCCTCCTATCTTAGTGTATCTTTTATCCCCTTTATTATATCTTCTACCTGAGGAACAGCATGTTTTTCCAAATTGGGATTGTAGGGAATTGGAATATCCAGCCCAGCCAGGCGCTTAATTGGGGCATCAAGGTAGTCAAATGCCGAGCTTGATGCAATTCCTGCAGCCACTTCTGCTCCCCATCCGAAACTGATGGGGTCATCTTCTACTATGACTACTCTTCCGGTCTTTTTTACAGAATTTATAATGGTGTCCATATCCAGGGGTTTTAAGGTTCTGGGGTCTACCACTTCCACGTCAATGCCTTCTTTTTCAAGCTGTTTTGCAGCTTCCAGCGCTCTTATCACCATGATGGAGCCGGCCACTACAGTAATGTCCTTTCCTTTTCTTTTTACATCGGCCTTGCCCAACGGCACGATGTATTCCTCATCTGGCACTTCGCCTTTTACTCTGTAGAGCAGCTTGTGCTCTGCAAATACTACCGGATTGTCATCTCTAATAGAAGCTTTGATCAATCCTTTCACATCGTACGGTGTGGAAGGCATGACGACCTTTAGGCCTGGGAAGTGGGCAAATACTGCAGGAAAACTCTGGGAATGTTGGGCGGCAGCTCCCGTACCGCATCCCATGGGGCCTCTTATCACCATGGGCACTTTTGCTTTTCCCCCAAACATGTAACGATTTTTTGCTCCCTGATTCACGAGCTGGTCCATAGCTATGGTAAAGAAGTCAAAGAACATTATTTCAGCTACCGGCCTCATGCCGCACAGGGCAGCCCCCACTGCGGCACCGGCTATTGCAGCTTCGGATATGGGGGTATCTTTTACACGGTCTTCGCCAAATTCTTGAAAAAGGCCTTTCGTCACACCAAAGGCACCGCCGTAAAGGCCCACGTCTTCGCCAAGTATGAATACATTTTCGTCGCGCAGCATTTCTTCCCTTAGGCCTTCCCTTAAGGCATCTATATACAGTTTTTCTGGCATTTTTATCTCCTCCATTATGCATAAACTCCATCCATTATGTCTTCTACCCTTGGCTCAGGGCTGTTTTTGGCATATTCTATAGCATCCTGTATGGCTTGTTCCACTTCTTTTTCCATTCTGTCCAGTTCTTCTGCCGATGCCACGCCCTCATTTATGAGTTTTTGCCTATAGCGTTTTATGGGACATTTTTGCTTCCATTCCTCTATTTCTTCTTTTGTCCTGTATACGTTGGCGTCGCTCTTGGAGTGGCCCAACCAGCGGTAGGTTTTGTTTTCTATCAGGCTGGGGCCTTCTCCCCTCCTTGCCCTGTCTACGGCTTCTTTTACAGCCTGGTATACGGCTTCCACATCGTTCCCATCCACTACCTTGCCCGGTATGCTGTATGCCGTCGCCCTGTCAGCAATATTTTCCACTGAGCTTGCTTTTCTGAAGGGCACAGACATGCCGTACAGGTTGTTTTCGCAGATGTATACTATTGGCAGTTTGTTTACAGCGGCCAGATTTACCGCCTCATGGAAACATCCCTGGTTTGCTGCTCCGTCTCCAAAAAAGCACAGGGTGACTTTACCGTCTTTTCTCATTTTGGATGCCAGGGCTGCGCCTGTGGCAATGGGTATCCCTCCGCCCACTATACCGTTGGCGCCGAGATTCCCTTTTTCCAAGTCTGCTATATGCATTGAGCCTCCTCGACCCCGACAGTAGCCGGTTTCTTTTCCCAGAAGCTCCGCAAACATTCTTGGAAGTTCTCCACCCTTTGCAAGGCAGTGCCCGTGGCCGCGGTGGGTGCTTGTTATCATATCTTTCTCTTCCAGGGCCGCAATGGAGCCAACAGCCGATGCTTCTTCACCCACAGACAGATGGCAGGTGCCCCATATCATGTTGGCTTTGAAAAGCCTGTCTACTTCCAGTTCGAAATGTCTTATTTCCAGCATCTTGCGGTACATCCACAATTTCTTGTCTCTAGTAAGTGACATGTTATCAACTCCTTTTGATCATAGGAATGTTTAAAATAATCTAATACCAACAAATTATACTATTGCAATTTTTATGCCATATAAAAAAGTTGAAAGAGAAAGGGCTTTCGGCCCCATATACTTAATCTTCCACTAATTATGCCGCTATTTAATCAGTTTTTCCTGCATTCTTCTCAGCTGGAGAATGAGAGAGCTCTCATCAAGTTCCACTGCATCGTAAGTAATGGTTTCACCCTTTTTCACATCTTTTTTTAGTACAACATTTTTATTTACAAGCCCAATGGGAAGCGCATTTTCTTTTTTTGCGTTTTCATAAGTGTCTATTATTCCATATATAGTGTAACCACCTATGCCATCCAAATGCTCTCCCGCTTTTAAGTCTTTTTTTGCCACAGCTACTGTCTCTGAAACCGGGCCACCTTTCGGGGCTATAGTCGGTTCGCGGTAGATATATGCTCTGGCTGCAGAAAGGGGAGTTTCAATACTGGCCAGATGATAGGGCCTATAGAGCACATAATTCGGCCCTTGACCCATAGAAAGATATGCCATTTCCTCCTTTACAGTTTCAAGATTTGTCCTGATGATCAAAAATACCCCTGGAGCTATGCCGTTTATATATTCAACTACTTTATACCTCTCCAGAATACCGCCTTCTTCTTTCAAGCTCAATAGTCTCGGCAATTCCTTTACAGATGCTTTAGGCCCGATTAAACCCCTTTTTGTAGGTAAAAATCCTATAGCGTTTGAAACAGCGGTCATCTCAACCATAGTTTTGGTCCCATCCACAAAGGATGCCAACATCTTAGGATTCATTTTTTGAGATTCAGCTTTTTCTCTAACAGTATCTGGGTTTGCATCAATGTTTAAAGGATTATTCTTGCCCTTGCCGGCCACTACTACTTCAAAGCCCATAGCATCGGCGAAATCATACAACTCTTTAATAGCGCCGGGTTCATCGCCAGCTGACACAGTATATACTACTCCAGCACTGTCCGCCATTCTTTTTAGAATAGGCCCCACCGTCACATCTGTTTCCACATTCAACATTACAATATGTTTGCCATTGTGAATTGATTCCAGGGCAATCTGGGCACCCGCTTCAGGAACTCCAGTGGCATCAATTACAACATCTACGGGTAAGGCCCTTGTTACCACTTCAAAATCTTCGGTAATAATATATTTTCCTCGGCTGAAGGCCTCCTCGGCTTCGGCAGGGGTTTTGGCCACCTCTATATCGTCGGGACTTATCCCCGCCAAGATATAAGCCTTCTTCGCATTTTCCAGATTGATATCGGAAATTATGGTAGGTCTAATTCCTTTCATGCACAACATCTGGCTGGTCATGCCCCGGCCCATCTGACCGGCCCCCACAAGACCTATGTTTATTTTCTTTCCGCTTTCTTCCAGCTGCTTCAGTTTTGTGTTTAAATTCAGCATGTTTTTAACATCTCCTCTTTAAATTAAAATTAATTTTTAACCTTCTATGACAATCTTTTCACCCAGGCTTGCCCCTGGTGGATATACACCTGAAAGATGTATATCGCCGGGCAGTTCGGGTGAAGTTTTGCCATCAAATTTAAGGCAAGTATGGCCCATACGCCTGATATTCTTATTCACCACTTCACCCACTGCAGTAATGGTATATATTCTTTCTCCAATAGTTAGTTTATCTCCTGCTTTAATATCGTCTAGAAGTTCCCCCTCTGTATGCATCACTGAAATATCCTGTAGTTCCAGCGGCGCGTTTTCATTGAATAGCACAATAATGTTTTGACTCAAGAATTCCTTTACCAATTCGCCTATCTTTGTAATGGTGACTTCATATTTTTTCATGGCCTTCCTCCTTCAAGGGCTATGGCGCCTTTCGGCGCCATAGCTTAAAACTAATCTTTTATTACATTTATATTTTATTTTGCGTAAAGCCCGAAACTGAACAAAAATGCAATCAAAACTGCCAGCGGTCCGGTTATCAACCTTGAAATCAATATGGCACTCACGCCAACTTCCACCGTCTCAGGTTCCGCTTCTCCCAGGCTCAGACCTACGGGTATAAAGTCACATCCGACTTGGGGATTTATGGCAAATAGAGCTGGCAGGGCAAATTGCGGAGGTACATTGCCTTTTCCTATTTCAACCCCAACCAGCACTCCTACCACCTGGGCTATTACCGCTCCCGGCCCCAGCAAAGGCGAAAGCACCGGTATGGCGCAGATTATTGAAATTATAAGCAGGCCCGGCAGAGTTCCCGCCATAGGCGATATAACATGGGCTATCCAGTCGCCTACTCCTGATTTTAAAATGATGCCTATTAGAGTGGCAACAAAAGCCATAAAAGGTAAAATATTTTTAATTATCTGATCTATAGTTTCTCTTCCTGCCTGGTAGAGTATGCCCACTACTCCCCCCATGCTGCGGCCGATCTTTTCTATGAATCCCATTTTGCGGCCGCTTCCATTGCCGTTCTTTTTAGCCTGCACCAAGTTTGTATCTTCCTTAGATGTATTTGCCGAAACGGCCTTTTCTGCTTCTTCGCCAGAAACAAGAACCACATTTTCCGGTTTTACTCCTGAGACATAAATATCTTCTTTTATATATTGAGCCAAAGGGCCCACCTGGCCTACTGGGGTGAGGTTGATGGTGGGAATCCGTTTTTTTGGATATACGCCACACCTGGCTGTGCCACCGCAGTCAATAATAACACAGCATATCTGTTCCTCCGGCACTGAGGACTTGAACCCGTCGAAGGCTGTACCGCCAGTCAGTTCAGCTATTCTTTGAGCAACGGGGTCTATCCCGCCTCCTGTCACCGATACTATCTTGTCCTTGCCCTCCGAAGGTTTGATAATCAACGGCCCGCCCCAGCCGCCAGTGCCTCTTTCTATTTTCACCGCTTTATATTCCATTTTTCTCCCCTCCTATGCCAGTTCTCTCTGTCTCATCATTCTAAGAGTAAGCCATTCGGTAACCATACCACGGATGAAAATTACTATAACGCCCACTATAAAGTACCTTATGGCCAGTTGCCCCAGAGGTAAACCCAATTGTTGTATTCCCTGCGCAATACCCATATAAACGAAAAGTTCAGCCGGGTTTGCGTGCGGAAACAACCCAGTAATTGGATGAACAAAAGAAACTGCCGCATCGTAAAACGCAGGCTTATATTTTTCCGGCAAAAATCTTCCAAAAGTATACGCCATGGGATTGGTGAGGAAAAACACTGCCAGCACAGGCATAATCGTATATCTCAGAATGGTGTTCTTGCCTGCTGCCTGGGCAATACCGTTAATTCTGTCTTGCCCCACAAACTTGGTCAATGCATTTACAGCTGTCATAAGAGTTATCAATGTAGGTAATATTCCGCCTGCCAGCGACAGGAACGTCTGACCCCCCTGCTGAAACAGACCTATGAAAGCCTGGGCAAAATTTGCTAAAACATCCACTTGTTCCACCTCCATAATTTTTAAAATACCACCACTTTTAGCAGAATTTCAAAACCGCTTTCCTGTAATCACCTCCTCCAAGGAATTAAATTTTTATTATTTTAGTTTAATTATTATTATAGTGCTTGTTATGAATAATATCGCTTAATAAAATGTTTCAGTCAAAGCAGAGCAGTCTATTTTCATTTTTTTAGATATGGAATCAGCAGCAATGGCCACGGCTTTCATCAATATTTTTTTTGAATTGTCTATTGCACCGGCTGCTTCCCAGTAATACAAATCCTTCAGTTCAGGCAGTGGAGTGAACCTCGCAAAAACCGACACACCCATCATTTTCCGAGCTTCTATAATCCTGCCGTTCTCGTCAACCGATAAAATAACTATAGCGCCCGAACCAAAAACATTTTTTACACTGCCGACTCCTGTTATGCCCTTCTTTTTCATTTTTTTTAATTCTATTTGAAAATTTTTTATCTGGAAATATGTCATTACTCCCTGCAACACCCACATAAAACCAGCTATCAGCAACAACTTCACCCACATATTTTTATCCCTCATTTCCTGCCAAGAAGAAATTTTCCGGTATGTTCATCTGTTATAAGCACATCAAGATGTTTTCCTTTCAGGGCTGCCAGAATGGCTTCCTGTTTTTCTCTACCTCCTGCCACGCCAATGACGAGCGGAATTTTATCAAGTTTTTCCAACGGTATGCTAATTACCCGCTCATTTATTTCCGCCTGACACTGTTTGCCATCTTTGTCCAAAAAAATGGAACATAAATCACAAACAGCTCCTGCATTTTTAAGTTCTTCAAGCTCCTTTTCAGTAAAATAACCTGTTTGGAATATGGTTGAATGAGGCGTTAAAGGAGCCCCTATTCCGATCAAGGCAATGTTAGATTTTTCAGCAAATTCCATTACATATCTTGTGTTTTTATCCGATAATATGGTTTTTTTCACATTGATATTGTCTACTATTGCAGGTGCGTGTAGTAGCTGCCAATCGCCGTCAAAGGCCCTCGCCAAATTTATGACAATATGATTGGAGTGAACATCAAGTCTGGTTTGACCAACGCCGCCTATTAGCGGAACAAAAGTCACTTTGTGTTTCGGTGCATTTTTTAGATATTCATACATATATGCAAGAGTGGTTCCCATGGAAACGCCTACAATATCTCCATCCTTTAATATTCTCATGAGAAAACCAGCTGCAGCTTCTGCCAGCGATTTCTTGAGGCCTTCCACTTCCTCTTCAAAAGGAGTAATTATAACTTCCTTTATTCCAAAGGCTTTTTCCAGTGCATCCTCAAGGCGTGCAAAACTATCGCCGTAATTTATCTTTATTTCTACAATTCCTTCATCTCTAGCTTTTTGTAAGAGCCTTGAAACAGAAGGCCTGGAAACGCCAAGTCTCGAAGCAATTTCCTGTTGAGTTTTGTTTTCTGCATAATACATGTGGGCTATTCTGATAAGCAGTCTTTTTTCTTTATTTTTGTTCATAATTTCACCTTGAACATCTGTTCATTAATTAATCATCCGTTCAAAATTATTATAACTCTATTTTTTTCATTTTGTCAAGAATTGTGACAAAAATCACATGCTACATTTCATTTGAAAAATGTTTTTTTGCAACATGCATTAAAAAAACAAGGGATAGATTTCTCTATCCCCGTTGAGTTCATTGATTCATTATTTTACTGTCTACTGGAAATGATAATAGCTCTTGCTTTTTTGTCTTTAGTAATAATTATGCCCAATTCATCGCCAACTTTAATATCCTTTAATTCCACATCATACTCATCATAAACATATCCTGAAATAGAGGCACCCACCTTCTCCTGGTAATGGATTATTGCATCAGGTAAAACATAAATTTCCGGCCCGGCTTTTATTCGAATGTCGGGTGAATCAACGTATTCCCGCTCGATTACTATAAGCCTCTTTGCCGGATCTACACTCTTTACCCTGCCATATATAAATGCCTCACCGGCTTTGGGGTCTGATTCAGGTATAGGTGTCACTTTTTTGGATATGTGGTTTAATATCCATATACTTTTTTCCCCGGGGCCAAAAGGCTGATAGAGCTGGATGGTATATTGTTTCCCCTCGTGTTTTACATTTACATAAGCTTCCCCGATATCGTTACTACCTAAATGATTCTTTTTTGAAACAAGCACATACTCATCATCAGGCAAAAACCCAAATGCCCCCGACTCTTTTCTGGCCACTTCCACAGGGTCATACAACCACTCCCCCTTGCCGTCTTCTGCTAATTTTTTTAGGTATTCTTGACGGGTCTTGCTTACATAAACGGGGCCTGTTTTTATTGTCCGTACATAAATCCCATTGTGCCCATCATCATAGGGTTTATTATTAACTTCAATGGCCACTTTCTCAACATCCTTGACTTGAGTTAATGAGAGCACTATGGCTTGTATGAAGGCCGGTGACTTGTCAAGATATTGTTTCGCTTCTTCTCTAAATTTAACCATTACTCCGTTTGTATCATACCAGTCGGCCGATTCCAGTATATCCTCGCCGGCATCCCGTGATATTACAGGCAGAATACCGGGCTCCTCCGGACCTGCTATGATTTGTTTGACAATAGACTCAAACAGGTTTTTATCTGATGCAATCTGTCTTTCTTCGGGAACAAGCTGTTTGCCATTATTATCCATAAAATACAAAGTCACTGTTTTAGTTTGCTGAGTCACCGGTTTATCATTTGCATTATTTTTCTTTTTTGCAATACATCCACTCAACAAAAGCGATATTATGGAAAAAACTATTAATAGCCTTAATAATTTAGGCATTATGGAACCTCCTTGGTTTTTTCTTCTTTTAGCCAGCCTGCTTAATTAATTATATCAGATCGATACGATTTTTGCACTTCTTCAAAAAGCACTGACTTATTATGAACCAAAAATTAAAAAGGCGGCTATAGATTTGCTCGGAACATCTATAACCGCCTTCTATTGATTATTATATTGATTATTATATTTATTACTGTAAGGCCTAAGATTTCTTGGGCACTTTTTTCCAATCTTCAAGGAATCGTTCCACTCCTATATCCGTCAACGGATGTTTTATCATTTGCTGAAGAACTTTGTATGGGACTGTTGCGATATCAGCTCCTGCTTTTGCTGCATTGATAACATCCATCGGGGTCCTTATGCTGGCTGCAATAATCTGAGTATTTATATCATGCATGCTGAAAATTTCAGCAATGTCTGAAATGAGCGAAATGCCATCCTGGCTTATATCAGTGAATCTGCCTACAAAGGGGCTGACGTAAGTTGCACCAGCTCTAGCTGCAAGTAGTGCCTGGTTAGGATTAAAAACAAGTGTCACATTGGTCTTTATTCCCTTTTTGCTGAGCTGACTTACCGCCTTCAGGCCTTCCCACATAATGGGGATTTTTATGACTATATTCGGATGCCATGCGGCAATTTCCATTGCTTCTTTAACCATGCCTTCGGCTTCAAGGCTAACCACTTCGGCGCTGATGGGGCCATCCACTATAGATGTAATTTCCATTATGGTTTCTTTAAAATCCCTTCCCTCTTTTGATACCAGAGTGGGATTTGTCGTTACCCCGTAAATCACCCCCAGCGACGCCGCTTCACGTATTTCGTTCACATTAGCTGTATCTAGAAAAAATTTCATAACAGAGCACCTCCAAATTGATTTGTTGCTTTTTAAATATTTTATCCCATCTAATGAAATATTTCCATAGGTTTTTACATTTTTCAAAAATAATTTTCATAAGTGAAATATATTTCATTTACACTTTGCACATCAATGGTTTTAACGTATGCTTTCCATGATAATTTGCTCTGGGGATTCAATAAGGTTATTATAATAATATAACATAACGGGCTCAAGATGGTCTGCTTTTAGAATCTATTGTGCTTTTTAATTTCTTTAATTTTATCTGTCAAAATAGATATTCTTACCCCTAGCTGAGAGAGGTATACCTATCACAATCTCTCCTTCAATATAGCCAAGTTTGCGGGCTATCACGCCTATGCGATACATGATGCGGTTGTCCACGTTCAGGATGCTGGCGGTTTTTACTGCGGAACCTACGGCGATGCCTAAATCGATAAGCCTCCATGCACATATGGGGCCTGCAAATTCTGGGCCCTCTGTCATCGAAGGCAAATTTGCACATTCTGCATAACCGCAGACTCCACAGTTGAGGCCAGCTTTTTTGGATTCTTTCAAAGATATGAGCAGGACTGCATCAGAGTTTTCCACGTTTTTTCCATCTCTGTCATAATTTTTTTTGCTTGTCTTTTCTCCATAAGCAGCCATTTCTTTGCCCAGCTTTGCCAAATCGTCGCCTTCAATAATTTTTATTTCTATAAAATCCTGGCCTGCAGCCTTCGGAGCTGTTCTGGCCGACAATGCCATAAGCTCAGCCACCATTTTTACAGTATCTTTCATAATCAATAACCTCCTTCATAAAAATTATTGTTCAAGGTTTTCCCTTGTTTTGACATTATTCTTTCTAAGCGTTTCTTTAGTTCTTTTATTTCTTGTTCTGAATCATTTCCAGCAAATCCCCTTCTCTTATACGCCGCCTCCAAAGCCCTGCGCGTTACCCTTTCTGCTTTATCATACTCTTTTGTCTTATGCTCGTACATTTTAGCAAGTTCCACCAGGGCAAAAACTGTATGTATGCCATCTTGAGCCATTCGCATCCAAAGCCTTTGCGCTTCATTCCATCGACCCAGGCGTTTGTATAAAAGCGAAAGCCTCATATATGCTTTTTCCCGCACTCCAGGTATCTCCAGAGCTTTAGAATAACTTTTTATGCTCTCCTCGAACATCTCCATATCTTCATAAAGCTTTCCCAAACAGTAAAAATCCTGTTCCCTACATACGTCAGAGCCAAAGGGGTCCTGCAGCGCCCCAGCCGTTTTTATGATTAGGGTAATTAAAGATAAGACATCCATACGGTTGTGATAGAAAATGGGTCTTAACGGATTTGGGTCTTTATCCCTTAAAAATCTAAAATAAATTGACGGTATTTCAAAACTGGGTATATCTCCCTTCCTTTGCAATGAAAAAAGGTTTGTCTCCAACGATGATAAGCTGAGACTAGGCAAGCGCTCTTTAAATAATCTTCTGGCCGATGACAAAAGGTCGAGGTGGAAGGGCTTGTCCAGAGGGTTTTCCATACGGTTGATTAAAAATCTAGTGGAAAGGAGTGGTATATCATATGCTTTGCCGTTGAAGCTGACAACGCATTCGAATTCCTTCACAAGATTTTTTAAGCTGTGGAGGACTGCCGGTTCCTCATCATAATCCCTCATAAAATACTGAATGAGTTTAAATTTCCGCCCCTCAAAATAACCTGCGCCTATCAAAAAGGCATAGGTGCCCGAGCCCCCTGCAAGCCCAGTAGTCTCGGTGTCTATAAACACGGATTTCATAAAATCAAAATTATTGTAGCAGTTATCTTTTGCAATGAGTGAAATAATATCCGCCGGTATGTCAAAGATTTGGGAAAGCCTTACTCCTGCATGACAGAAAGCTTCTTCATAAAAATTTACGGTAGCCAGATGCTCTCCCAGCGGGTTTTCAACAGGAACAGCATTTAATACTTTTTCTATTTGCTCATTTTTTTTATGCAAAAAGTTTTCAGGCTCAAACCCATGACTATCACTTTCATAAGGTGGTTTGCTTTGCTGGTTTTCTGCTCTGCCCAAATAAATTTTTAATTTATCATAGAGGTTCAAAACAAAACACCTCTTTACAATCATCCAAGGCATTTATTTATTATTTTTAAAGCAAAGTCCTTGCTGCCGGACCCCACTTCTTCGTGAGGCCCAACGCAGGAAGGACATCCATCTTCACAGCTGCATTCCAATATAACCTGCCGGGCTGCCTTTAAAAGCATAGAACTTATGTCATATAGTTTCTCGGAAAATCCAACACCGCCAGGATAATTATCATAAATATAAATTGTCGGCTTCATTGTGAAAGGCGACTTTACCTGCACCACGCCTCGGATATCTCTCGGGTCACACATGAGATAAAGGGGAGCAATATTTGCCATCACATTGCTAAGCCCAAGTAATCCAGATTGAATCTCTTCTTTAGACAGGTCCTCTATATTTTCCGGGATAGAAATCCAAAAAGCGGTTGTGTGCATTTCCTCAGGAGGCAAATGTATTGGACCAGAACCCACGTTTTCATGCGTAAAAAACTTTATCTTTTTAAACATGGTAGCTATGCTGTTTACCATAACTTCGCCCATGTGTTTTGTGAAATGTTCTTCTGACTCCCCCTTAAATTCTTCCAGTACCTTTATCTCAACCGACAAGTTGGCATCGGTATAATAATCTACATCCACCTTTCTGACATATGCTTTTTTTTCTTCATAATCCAACTTCTCCACCTGGTATTGCTGTCCTTCGTGTATGTAAATTGCTTCCTCATGAATCATCATAGGAGCGCTGGATCTGTCTACCTCCCCAATAACTTTTGCACCTTCTGTCATATCTACTACTACAAAGTTTTCCGGCGAAGCGCTTCGGAGGCTTATGTCATCCGCTGGAAAAGATTCTGCCATCCAATGCCATCGGCCGCCCACGTGCCTCAAAATCTTCTGGCTTTCCAAAAAAGCTAGGATTTCATCAACTCGCTTTTCTCCAAAGGTTTCTCCATCTTCAAAAGGTAATTCAAATGCAGCGCACTTTATATGACTTACCAATATATATAAATTATCCGGGTTGATTAAGCCGTTTTCTGGTGAAGATTCAAAAAAGTAATCGGGGTGTTTTATAATAAATTGGTCTAAAGGGCTGCTGGAAGCCACTAGAATCGATGCGGAAGGCGCCATTCTCCTGCCTGCTCTGCCCGCCTGCTGCCATGTACTGGAAATACTGCCGGGATATCCTGTAATAATACTTACGTCCAGGTTGCCTATATCTATGCCCAATTCCAAGGCATTGGTGCTTACAACACCAAGGATTTCCCCCTGCCTCAAGCCTTTTTCTATTTCACGTCGCTCTTTGGGCAGATAACCTCCTCTATATCCCCTCACTGTCTCAGCGCCATAGGGCATTTTTTTCATTTCTTTTCTTATGTAAGTAAGGAGAACCTCTACCGCAAGGCGGCTCCTGGCAAAAGTTATAGTTTGAATTCTATTCTTTAGAAATATTAGGGCTAAATTTTTTGCCTCCAGAATGCTGCTCCTCCTTATTCCCAACTGGCGATTAACCACAGGAGGATTGTAAAAAATTATATTCTTTTCGCCGGAAGGAGCTCCATTTCTGTTTATCAAAACCATGCTTTGCCCGGTCAATTTCTCAGCCAGTTCCTTGGGGTTTGCTATAGTAGCGGATGAACATATGAAAATGGGCTTTGAACCGTAAAACCTACATATGCGCAAAAGTCGTCTCAATACATTGGCGGTATGGCTGCCGAATACCCCGCGGTACGTGTGTAACTCGTCAATTACAATAAATTTTAGGTTGGAAAAAAGTTTAATCCATTTCGTATGATGTGGAAGAATCCCTGTATGCAGCATATCCGGATTTGTTACCACTATATGGCCATCTTTCCTTATGGCAGCCCTGGCACTGGTGGGAGTATCTCCATCATAGGTGAAAGTCTTTATATCTTCTCCCATACCGTCCACAAACTCCAAAAGTTCTGATACCTGGTCCTGAGAAAGGGCTTTTGTGGGAAAAAGATATATGGCCCTCGCATTGCGGTTCGCTATCAATTCGTTTAATACCGGCAGATTGTAACACAGAGTCTTGCCGGATGCCGTAGGAGTAACCACCACCACACTATCACCTGCAGCAACTCTATCCAAAGCCTGCCTTTGGTGGGAGTAGAGCCGGTAAATGCCTTTTTTGTTTAAAACTGATACCAGTTTATCGCTGAGGTATGAAGGAAAGTCCTCATACTCTCCCGGTTTTTGAGGTATAACCTTCCAATGAGTCACATTTTGCATAAATTGCTGGGAAGTTTTTATATTATCCAGCAATTGTTCAAGATTCATTTGTTTCCCCTCTTTGCAGGCCATATTGTTTCAATAAACACTAGTTCCATTTTATCACAAGCATTTATTATCATCAATAACCAAAAAGTACTGGTGCAAACAGTCATATATTACCTTAAAACCTTGTATTATTTTAATAATTATATCAAAAAATAATATTGCTACGGCTAAATAAGGCTTTGCCATAATCCCGATGTCATAAAAATTCAAGGGAGGTGGAAAAATGGTAAGCAAAAATCAACTTCAATTAGTGGGTGAAAATTGTCCTGGCTATGTTAATAACAACAATGCATCCGGGATAAATTCATCTATCACAGACGAAAGTGTGGTAAGCTGTGAGACGTGTATTCACTGGGATAAAGGGAAATGCAATATAGATTTGTTTGATAAGGTTGTATCGGATCTAGACCAAACATAATAAAATTCATTTTATGTAAGGGGGACGGTAAGAGTGAAAAAAATGAGCCAAGTCGAGTAGACATGGGCCTTGCGGCCCACGCCCCTCACAGAACCGGACGTGCCCAATTAAGGCATCCGGCTCTTCATGCAGTCATTTGCTTCGTAG
>JARRBK010000002.1 GCA_029982615.1 Tepidanaerobacteraceae bacterium
GCCTTAGGTTACCCATCGACCCCAAGACTAGGTAATGGTGGCTGGCTAGGCCTTACCATGCAGTTTTATCTGCTATATACTGTGCGCCTCGTGGCGCACGGAACCGTCCCCTGATTCACACCTGACTCACAAGGAGGGTTTGTGAAGCATTGAAAAAAAAGCTGTTTGCTCAGAGGAGAACCTTTGCACAAAAAGAAATAGGAGCCAACATTTTTAAGCCCGCCGGAAGGCCACATCCGCGCGAGGTCCGGTCTCAAATAGCTCAGCTGGAAAGCAATCAGCCTGGCACCAGAAAAGATGTGAAAATAAAGATGGAGAAAAAAATGAATTAGAAGTACAATACATTAATTTTTTTCCCAAGTTTTTCTAAAATAGATATTATATCGCGAACTATGTTCAATTTTATAGATAATTCTCCAGGAAAGTCCGGATTCTGATGGGCAGGGTTTACTGCCCTCCCCAATAAAAAACATATATCAGTTGCATCTAAAAGTATCTTTGCTAATCTTGAAGCTCCATCTTTTTTCTGCAATTGCCTTAATTCGGTAAATCCTGCCCTTGGAAAAGCATATTGCTGCAATATCTGTCTTGTTCGGGCCAGAGTAAGCACCCCTTCAGTCACAAGATCAATCCCCTGTATACTCGCTATGGGGGGAATGTCCGGATCAATAAATTCTGTTGATGTTATAAGTTCGCGCTTTAACGCTCGAGAAACTATCCCAGCAGCAGTTCCACCGCACACGACCTTTTTACCGGGATTGTCCATAAGGATTTTAACCACCTTTTCATCATCCGCCATGTTTTGGGGAGGGCCTGCAAATACTGTAACCATGTGTGGCCTTACTATCTTAATTACTGCGACGGTGGCATCATCTCCCGCCTTATCCATATAAAAATTGGAAGTGACAGTGGTAAGAAGTCTTGTAAGGTTTCGGGGATCAGTTTCTATTTTTGCAATTTTCTCGATATATGCCGCTATATTATCCCATTGCCATCCAAGGTTTAAAAGACCGCCCACTCCTGCGTGCACCACCCCGTCGCTCACTGCTATCAACATATCGTTTTCCTCTGCCTTAAACCGGCTCTCTGTGATTTTTTTGCCTGCAATCTCCCGCACGGCTCCATCTAAGCGTTTTATTTTTCCATTCTTTAAAAGAAAAACTGGAGGATTATCATACTCCACTACATAGCAATTACATTTTTCATCTATTACGATTATTGTAAAAGTGGAATAGGCTATCTTTCTAATTTTACATACAGGAAGCGTGGAAACAATAGTTTTTACTGTATCTTCAATAGAAGCACCACCTTTTAACATTGTTGCAGCTATTTTTGTAGTAAGGGTTGAAAGTATATTGGCTTTTACACCGCTCCCCAAGCCGTCTGCCATCACAAAAATCGTCTTTTCGGGGCTGCGCACTACTTCTACGCTATCTCCGCAGAGCTCTTCTCCAAATTTATTTATACTTTCCCAGTAAACGTCAGTCCTCATATCCATTTTTTTCACCTGGCATTTCATCTATTAAGAGCTGCTTTACTTTATTTAGCATTACTTTGGTTTCCGCCGTGGTTTCGCCAAGCAAGCTTGCGATTTCCTGTGCTACTCTCATCTGTTTTTCAATTACTTCCTGTGTGGTTTCCAAGGTTTTTTGCCTTACCTTTGCATTTTTCTGGCGTTCCCTTTCTTGAGCCGTTATATCTGATATTATTCCTATAATAAGGTTATGATCTTTTAAATAATATATGTTTTGCAGGGTTATCAAACCATAGTTTTTTATTACAACTTTTTTGTTTGTTATATTCTCTAAAGTAGTGCTCACAAGTCTGAAATAGTAATCATCGAACAAACTGTTAAGAGGCTTATACTTAAAGCTGCCTGACGGTATCTGGAACATGCTTTCTGCTGAAGGATTCATCTCATGGATTTTCATGTCTCTATCCACAACTATTATGGCGTTTGGCGTTGATTCAATAATTAGATTGGAAAGAGACTCTGCCCGGTTTCTCATATAAGGCATACACATATGAATTTCAGCCATACCGTTGTAAACAGCTATAGCTTTCTCCCGGCATGAATTATATCCACAGGCGCCGCAGTTAAGTTCATCTTCAGGAGCAGTTTTGCCGATTTTTAGCAGTATGTTTTTAATCTCCGATTCAGAAGGGTATTTTATTGTCACCTTTATCGGTGAAAAACACTTCGACAAATCAAGACTCCGGCATTCATCTATGTTGAATGAGGTTGTTTTATAGCTGTTATTAATAGAATGCTTCGCAAAATCCTTTATTTTTTCAAGGCGCTCAAAGGGGCCATATGGTGTACTTCCCGTCGCAGGTCCATTGCTACAGCTGCCATAACAGGCGTTCATCTCTATCCACGTGTTCTCTAACCTGCCTTTTTTTAATTCCTCAAGCAGTTTCAAGCAGCCTTCTATACCATCAACGCTGATAAAACGCCGCCACAACTGCTTGAGCATAGGTTTTATGGTCAAAAAAGTTCCTCCGGGAATAGGATAATAATTTGCCTCATCTGAAAAACCGCCATCGGAGCTTGCCTCTGTAACAGGATCTATACCTTGGTCCAGAAAGAACTTTTTAACTTCCTCAAACGTCAGAACAGCATCAATATCGTTTTTATCATCGTCATATATTTCCATTTTCTTTGCCAAGCATGGCCCTATAAAAACCACTTTTGAGTAACCTTTTATTTTCTTTAAATACCTTCCATGAGCTATCATAGGGGATACTATCGGTATCATACAATCAACCAGCTCGGGGTAATATTTTTGAATGAGATAGTTCACAGCAGGGCAGGCAGTAGTGATTAGGTTGGATTTATTTTTATCGTTGTAATAATCGGCATAATCTTTTGCTATGAGGCGAGCTCCTATAGATGTTTGATAAACGGCCGAAAATCCTAGTTTTTTCAAAGCACTGACCATCTGACCATAATTTTGAAAACAAAAAGCTCCCGCAAAGGAAGGAGCTAAACTTACAGCAATATCCTTGTTTTCCTCTAAAAGTTTTCTTACTTTTTCAACATCACTCTTTACCGTTTTCGCGTTTTGAGGACATACAGTAAGGCATGTACCGCAAGTAATACATCTTTCCTCCACAATTTCAGCTTGATTATTCTTCATTCGTATCGCTTTTACAGGGCATGCCCTGATACATTTGTAACAATTTTTGCAGTTTGCCCTGGCAAAGTTGATAACCTCCATTTATTTTTCCCCCAATATCTTTTCCCTAAAGAAATCTTCTACCGCGTTTTTGTCTACCGAATAAGGCCCTTCTTCATCAATCTTCACCGAAACCGGCTTGGTACAATGGCCGAAGCAAAATTGAGCTTTAAGTTCTACTTCCTGCTCCATTTGGTATTTTTCTATAAGTTTTTCCAATTGCTTTATAATATCATAAGAACCTTTTAGATGGCAGGAACTTCCCACACATACACTTATAGTCTTCATAATCTTCCACTGCCTTCCCATTTTTAATCAAAAACCTAATTAAAAGATTGTCAGGCTTTCTATAATATAATTATACCATTAAAAAATTGATTGTCAATATTTTAACAATATTCGGCTCAAAAAATTTATTGGCTTATCAGGTTATAAAATCCTTTTTATAAGTGAGACCGATATCGCTCCCTACATTACCCAAAACCTGTCTTACTTTTTTAATTCTCTCCAGGTCATATCCGATGATGTCAGATATTTCTTCATCCTTTAGGCCAAGGGCTACAGCATCCAAAAATAAATAAAGGTCTATGCCGTATTCTTTTTTAATTTCATCTTGGCTTACCCCCAGCTTTTTAAAAAATCCATCTCGAACATTTTCCATACAACCACCCCTTCAATGAATATCATTTATTATAATATATGCCTAATTCACATTTCTATCAACATACACATTGCCTTCTTCATCCAGCCAGGCTGTTTTTATTTTAGCCAGGTCTTTAATTCCCTTTTTGTTGAGCTCTGTTATAATCTGATCAATGCTTGCGCCAACTCTTTCCAAATTGTTATGCAAAACTTCTCCCCTATCGACTATCAATGTGGGGAAAATACCCTGGCTTGACCACAAGCCCAAGTCTTTCGGTGTAACCGGCTGCGCCTCTTTTTTCTTTATTATACTCAGCTTCCCGTTGGGTTCGATGGTGGCCTCCTCGATTTCGTTTATATTAGCTATGTTTTTTTCTCTAAGAAGTATTAGCAAATCAGCCAGAGTTATTCTCTCTTTTTTCATGTTTTTTATAATTACCTCTCCATTCCTCACCAATACAGTTGATGTGCCCTGAAAAAAGTTTTCCAATTTGCGGTTTTTTGTGATGGCCAAAGATAGCCCGTAATTGAGTACAGACATTACTATAACCGGCACAATGCCGTACGTCAGTTTTATTTTATCATCCTCAAGAGGTATAGCAATGGCAGACCCCATTATTATTATAACAATGAGATCGAACGGTGAAAGTTGTGCTATAGTCCTCTTGCCCATAAAACGAACCAAAAATAGGCTTACTGCAAAAAGTATTATTGACCTGTACAACAACATCAGAATTTCTCTCACGGCAAATCCCCCGAATCTGAACAAAAATTATTTTATACCAATTTTTTCTTCAATTATATTAAACTTTACTGCCAAATTATCAAGATTTGACATCATAATAAAGCCGCTTTCTACCTCGGTCATGTCCTGTACAGCTTTTAACATGGACTTTTGTATACCATTTACCACCATCACCCTGGTGTCATAAATTATTTTACGCATCTTTCTTAGAATTTTTTCTGCTGTCTCCATATCGTTTTTTTTGGTTGAAGTTAATAACATTTGACTCGCCAGTTGAATTTCCTCTATTTTTTTATTGATATCTGCCAGCTCAGAAGTTTTCATTATCATTTGCTGAAAAACATCATCCACATCTTTTTTTGATGCTTTTATGGCTGCCACCGCATTATCTATATCTTCTTTCAATCCCAACATGACTCCCCCATTTTTCGATATTACCGGGTTCTCCATTATAACACCTCTCTCATCTTTTCTTCTTTTATTTATTTTTTTGGATTCAATAAATTTTTATTCACCAAATCTTACAAGTCCATCAAACTTGGCACAATGGACAGTTTTTGTTATACTAAAAATATACTTTAACTGCATAGGATAGGAGAGGGCAAATGAGAAGGAAGTTATTTGTATTTATGATTGTGGCTTACATATTTTTTAGTATGCCTTCGGTGAAGGCTTTTGCTGACACTGTATCTCTATCCCCAGTTCCGCCTCCTTCCATTGTGGGAGAAACCGCAGTGTTGATAGATGTAAAAACGGGAAAAGTGCTTTACGATAAAAATCCCCATGTGCGTATGGAACCTGCCAGTATCACCAAAATCATGACAGCAATTGTGGCGCTGGAGAAAGGAAATTTGACCGATATTGTAGTTACCAGGAAACAACCCACTCTAGCCGACGGCACTAGGATTTATCTGGAGGAAGGCGAAAAATTGACTCTGGAGCAAATGCTGTATGCCATGCTTTTAAATTCGGCCAACGATGCAGCCGTCGCCATAGCCGAACATATAGGCGGGGATGTGCCGTCTTTTGTAAAAATGATGAACGAGAAAGCGAGAGAAATCGGCGCCCTGGACACCACCTTTGTAAACCCAAATGGGCTTCCAGCCAAAGGCCATCTCACAACTGCCTATGATATGGCTTTAATAACGAGATACGCCATCCTGCATTTTCCCGAATTCAGAAAAATAGTGGCTACAAAAACCTTTGATATTCCTTGGCAAGGCAAAAAATGGAATCGTAGGCTGGTAAACCTAAATAAGCTCCTATGGAATTATGAAGGGGCTGACGGAGTAAAGAGCGGATATACCAGTTCTGCAGGACAAACTCTTGTGGCATCAGCTACAAAGAATGGCTGGCAACTTATAGCGGTTGTGCTAAAATCTCAGGGAAAAAATATATGGTCTGATGCCGAAGCTTTATTAAATTACGGATTTGACAATTTTGAACCAATAAATGTGGTAACTAGAGGAAAAATAATAAGTTCAGAAAAGGTAAAATACGGTGATACTGTAGAATTAGAAACAGAGCGTGATTTTTCAACAGTGGTGCCGAGAGGAACCAACCCTATAACCACAAAAGCGGTGCTGGAACCTGATATTACAGCCCCTGTTAAAAAAGGTGAAGTTTTAGGAGAACTGCAGATTCTGCAAGATGGGCAAAAAATAGGGAGCATTCCTCTAGTAGCAAAAGAAAACATCCCCAGAAAATGGTACACTTTCTGGTGGTTCTGGCTAGGAGCAATTTCGATGGGCTTTTATGCACCCTTTCGGGTGATGGTGGGGATAAGGCGTTACAGAAGATATAAAAATAGAAAGGGTTATATATCTTATATCGAGAGATATAAATAAAAAGGTGATTATCAACCACCCAGTAAAATGCAATAAATTAAGAAAAGGGCTGGAATACGCCCTTTTCATTTTAAAACATATACAGTAACCCATTTTCTCCCAAATCGGTTGGCTTCCGCCCAACTCTCCATGAAAAGATCAATCCTATTTTCTTCTATAGCTCCTCCAGTGTCCTCAGCCCTGGCAAACCCGTAGCCGTCAATATAAAGCCTCGAACCGAGCGGTATAACGTCCGGGTCTACAGCAGCTACTCCCACCCTGGGTTTGGTATTCATTGTTGTCCTGTTACCGGTATAAGTATAGGCAGTGGCAAGCATTCTGAGCTTTTTAGTATATTCGAATTCCACACCTCCACGAGATGCGACCATCATGGAACCTGCAAGCACAATTCTCGGTTTAGCCGGTTTTATTACGCTGCGGGTGGTAGCTTTTGAAATGATTTTGCCGTTTTCATAAATCAGAGTAGTTATTATTTTCTCCTGGCCGTTTTCACCTTCTTGCAACACCTTTTTTTGACCCATGGGTATATTAGGATCCTTTCTGGTAATTGTTTCATAAGCGATGGTCTTGATTTCTTCTAAAACCTTTTGATTTACCCTGGTCACTATCACTTCGGTCGGTGCGCTGATATATGTATCAAGCTGCGGTACGACCTTGTCTTTTTCTCTCAACGATATATTGGCTTTGGTCAGGATATTAGCCACTTTATCAGGTTGAGTCTTAATTGTAAATTCCTTTCCATCTGCTAATATTTTTACATCAAAAGCTCTCTTAATTACAATTTTCAACCCGTCTTTCAGTCTCTCATGAATGCCCGGCATTACTTCATCTTCTGGAATTAGCTTTATATCCGCCTCTTTCAGCACCTCCCCCACTGTCTGAGCAAAAGTGGATATAGTTAATTCTTTTCCATCCACTTGAACAGTTACAGCCTTTTCAAGATAGGAATAGCCTGCCACGGCCCCAGCAAATAGCAAAACCGCCACCATGGACAATAACGCCGGGCGGGTCCTGAATAAACTCACAGTATTCCCCCTTTGAAAAATTTACATTTAAATTTATTCGATATAAATATCAAAAATCCTTTTTGTTAATATATTATTGTCTCTTTCGAATTAAAATATCCATAATTTTTCTATAATATTTATAATATTTTATACCGCTTACTCATTTATACTATCATTATTTCGGCCAGATTAGTGACTTTTATAACATTATATTTTTCCACTGACCTTTCCAGAACCTGAGGACCATCAAAAGGGCCTCCAAAAAAAATTGAATCACCGTAACCATCCATACGTATTCGAGACGCTTACCCAGGATGAAAATTGCCATGAAAATGAGCGGCAATCTTATCAACCATGTGCTAATCGTTGTAACGAGAAAAGTACCTTTGGTATCTCCTGCCCCTCTCAATGCACCGCTAAGCGTCATAGAAATGGCTATGGTAGGCTGTTCAAAGGCTCCTATTTTTATGCATGCAGCTGCTAAATCGCCAACCTCTTTTATATTAGTAAAAAATCCCATCAACCACTGGGGAAATAAAAAGAATACAATACCCACGCAGCTCATCAGCACCAGCGAAAATTTCATGGCTTCCCATCCGCTAACTTCTGCACTCTTTTCTCTTTTTGCTCCCAGGTTTTGTCCCACAAGAGTAGAAGCAGCTACAGAAAATCCATAGCCTGGCATAAAAGACATAGACTCAGCGCTGACCGCCACCTGATGTGCGGCGAACGCCAATGTCCCGAGGCGAGCAATCCACATGGAAGAAATAAGGCGGCTGCCGCTGTATGAAAATTCTTCTAGTGAAGCTGGGATGCTCAATGATATGATTTGTTTGAACGTGTTTATATCAAAGTTTATTATATCCCGCGTTTTCAATTTTACTTCGCTTTGAGGCCAGATGACGTAACCTATTGTAATTGCAGCGCCACACACTTGGGCAAAGGTCGTAGCAAGGGCTGCCCCTCTAACTTCCAACCGCGGAAATCCAAAATGCCCAAAAATCAGCACATAATCTCCCACTATGTTAATTGTATTAGCCACCAGCGCCGAAATCATTGGGAGCTGGGTATTTCCGGCCCCTCTCAGAGCAGAATTAATAACCAAGGTAGGAATCATAAACACGATACCTACCGATACTATTTTCATATAATTTATACCCATTGATATTACTTCAGAATCTCTCATGATATAAAAAAAGAATATTTCTGCACCCAAATAATTTAAAACCCCAAGAATAAGACCTATTACGCAGGCTATCAAAAAAGATTGCCCTGCTACATGATTCACTTTTTCCTGCTGCCCAGCGCCGGTAAATCGAGCAATCATGGCAGAAGTTCCCACACCGATAGAAGCAAAAACAAATGTCATGGTATAAACCAACTGCCCGCCAAGGCCTACTGCACTCAAGTCTTCAGCGTTCAACCGTCCTACCATGGCGGTGTCAAAAATCCATACAGCTGTATGCAAAACCATCTCTAATATGGCAGGCCACGCAAGACGAAAAATCTCTTTTCTCAGAAAAGCAATATTGATGTCATCTTGTATTTTCCCCATGGATTACCTCGCTTATCCCGCTTGTTGTCCTCGAGAATCTGCTAGTACATCATAGTCGCGTGTATTATTATATCATATCCTCTATATGTTTTGCCAATATTTGATTCAATCAGTGTATGCCTACCCAAAACAAAGAGGCAGGCCTTTGATTTGAGCCTGTCCCTAAATATCAATTCTATTATATTTTCATCTTTTTCAATGCCTTTCTCATTCTTTCATACCCATCGTTTAAATCTTCTTCACTAACAGTAAGGATTGGCCTGAACCGGATGCTGTGAGTACCTGAAGGCAGCAGCAGCATCTTTTCCTCATAACAAGCCTGACGGAATTTGTCTCTTATTTCAGGTGTTGGCAAACTAAAAGCCGCCATTAATCCTTTATATCTAACATTACTTATAAGCTCTGGGAACTCTCGCTCCAGTGCATGTAAATGTTCATGTAATACTCCGGAAACTTTATTTACATGGTCTAATACATTATCTTCTTTCATTATTTCCAATATCCTAGTAGAGCGGACCATGTCAGCCAGGTTCCCGCCCCATGTGGAATTTATACGGCTACTCTCCACAAAACAGTTATTTTCCACTTCATCCACGCGATCATTTGCCAGTATGCCACAGACCTGGGCTTTTTTGCCAAAGGCAAAAATGTCTGGTTTCACACCATAGTGCTGCCATGCCCACATTTTTCCCGTTATGCCCATCCCGCATTGTACTTCATCAAAAATCAGCATGATGTCGTTTTCATCGCAAATATTTCTCAGTTGCTTGAAAAATTCCGGCCTGAAATGATTATCTCCGCCTTCTCCCTGTATAGTTTCAATTATGATGGCGCAGATGTCAGCAGGATTATCCTTAATGGCTGCCTTTATCTGGTTCAGCGACTCTTCTTCTGCCTTTATAACCTCTTCTAGATGTTCTTCCAGCGGCCATATTATCTTGGGATTTAATACCCTTGGCCAATCATTAAATTTAGTAAAGTACATATATTTTCTCGGGTCTGCCGTATTGGTGAGAGATAATGTATATCCGCTCCTTCCGTGAAAAGCTTCTTTGAAATGAATTACTTTTGTGCCTTTTTCAGCACTTTCTTTGTATCCTTTCGCAATATTTTTTCTCACTTTCCAGTCCATTGCTACTTTAAGAGCATTTTCAACCGCCAGAGTGCCATAATCAATTAGAAAAAGATGTCTGTAACCTTCTGGAGCAGCCACTTCCATAAAAGTTTTTACAAACTCGGCCATTTCTACTGTATAAATATCTGAATTGGCCACCTTATTTACAGCTGCTCTAAAAACCCTCTCTTTGAATTCGTCATTAGCAAGTTTAGGATGGTTTATGCCCAGAGGCGATGAAGCAAAAAAGGTGTAAAAATCCAACCACTCTGAGCCGTCTCTGGCATCAATTACATGGCTTCCATAGGATTTTTCCAGATCCAACACTATCGGAAAACCATCCACCAGCATATACTTCTCAAGCGTCGAAAGAACTTCTTGCGGTTTAATCATTTAACAAGACCTCCTCCTCATTTAATTTAAAAAAATGAGTTACTAAGATTTATTCGTTATTATCTTAGTAAAATCGGATTTTACGTTAAGTAGATGTATTATTATTCATCATTATGTATAATAATACATTAATACATTATATCAGAGGAACTCTTACTTGTCAAACAATCAAAATAAAATCAAAGCCGACGCAAAATAAATAAGTAATGAAGTGAAGGCTTATAAAAATAAAAAGGTATATGTCAATTTACTTTTATCTTATCTTTTATCTGATCGAATTTTTTTTCTCCTATTCCAGAGACATTTTTAATTTCATCTATAGATTCAAAAGGGCCATTCTGAGTTCTGTAATCTATTATTTTCTGAGCCGTAGTAGGGCCTATTCCTGGCAATGTATCCAATTCAGTAATCCCAGCTGTATTTATGTTTATTTTTCCGTCACTCAAAGATGCTACTCCCACTTTGGTGCTTATACCCGTAGCGCTCTGCTTTCCCTCCGATTCGCTGATGGTTTCTCCAATTTTTGGAACATATAATTTGTCCTCATCATGGAGCTTCTGAGCAAGATTTAAACATAAAAGATCTGCTTCCGGTAGAGCTCCTCCCGCCAAATCAATGGCATCCTTTACCCTCATGCCGTCATCCAAAGTGTACACTCCAGGATTTTTGACTGCTCCAGTAACGTAAACTACTACTTTTTTTGCCGGCTCCTGAGTTACCGGTACAGCAACCGGTATTGCAGGATCTTCCTGAAGTTTAAACGCCACATCGTCATTTCTTTCATAAAAAGCATAGTAAACGAGGCCGCTACAAATGATAACAGTAGCCAGCAAAAGCCCCAACAAAATTTTTTCTCTATTGCTCAAATTCAACATTTATACCTCTCCCGCATTTTTAGAAACCGGAGTCCAAATAAAAATGGCGGACAATAATTAATTTCCCTAGACCTCCGGTATCTTGAACGCTAAGAAATTTTTTCTTTACTTAATTTTATTTTTGATTTAAATTTAATATTTCATATATTTTATTTATATCCAGACTTTTGCGCAATACATCTGCCCATCGATCGTACTCTTTTTGCTTAAACTCCGCAAAATCAAATATTCCTTCCCCATTAAAGCCGGTATCAGCACCATTATTCATACTGCTCGCTATGGAATTATTTTTCTTATTTTTTAAATAATTTACAAATCTTGAAGTGAATTGATAGCTGTCGAAAATACCGTGGATGTAAGTACCCAAAACCCGACCGTCTTGACTCACGCATCCGTCTATAATCTCTACATCTTTTCCCAGACGCTTTTGAATAGTCACAAAGCCATAGGAATCTCCTACAGATACGGTTTTACCCATATGTATCTCATAGCCTTCCACCTGCGAGCCGCCCAGACACCCGGCAATTCCCGGCAAACCTTCCCGCACTTTTCCAGAAATTCTCGTGGTAACCTTTTCCTTTTCTATTTGGGTTTTGACATTCAGCAAACCCAGGCCTTCGCTATGCTCAATAGTACCTTCGATATGATTTGGATCGGCTATAGCCATACCCAACATCTGATAACCGCCGCATATTCCTACTATTACCGCACCTTTCTCATGCAACTGCCTGATTTCATCATGCCAGCCCTGAGATTTTATAGCCGCCAGATCCTCCAACGTGTTTTTTGTCCCAGGAATAATAACCGCATCGGCTTCGCCGATGTTCATACCTCTTCTGATGTAACTCAAATTAACCCCAGGATATTCGGCTAGAGGCACAAAATCGGTAAAATTAGATATATGAGGAAGACAAAGTACTTTTATTACAACTTCGCTTGAAAACAAGCCAGCATCATTGGAGCCAAAAGCTTTCGCCTGCCTCTTTAAGTACTTCATTCTATAAATTTCTGCCTCTGGGGAATCCTCCTCATCCACATATATATCTGTGTAAGGGATTACGCCGAGCACGGGCCTTTTTATAATATCCTCCAGCATCACAAGGCCTGGTTTTAAAATTTCTAAATCACCCCTAAACTTATTAATGATTACGCCTTTTATCCGGCTTCTTTCTCTTTCATTCAAAAGCAGCATTGTGCCTGCCAGGGAAGCAAAAACTCCGCCCTTGTCAATATCACCGATAAGTATGACCGGAGCATCCACCAATTCAGCCATTCCCATGTTGACTATGTCCCTATCCCTTAGGTTTATCTCAGCAGGGCTGCCTGCTCCTTCTATAACTATTATGTCGTTTTGCTCGGCTAGCATGTCATAAGCCCTTTTTATTGTTTTAAGCAGTCTCGGCTTGAAGTCATGGTAGTCTACGGCTGAAAGGTTACCGTATACTTTCCCCATTATTACAACCTGACAATTTTTATCAGAACTTGGCTTTAACAATATAGGATTCATGAGGACTGAAGGCTCCAGACCGCATGCCTCCGCCTGTGCCACCTGAGCCCTGCCCATTTCAAGTCCTTCTCGGGTTATAAATGAATTTAAAGCCATATTCTGGGATTTAAAAGGCGCTACCTTATATCCATCTTGTCTAAACACTCTACACAGACCCGCTACTATCCGGCTTTTCCCCACTGAAGACCCAGTTCCCTGTACCATGATACAGCGAGCACTCATTGCAGAAAACCCCTCAATATTACATCTTCTGCTTCTTTTTCCGAAAGTCCTAGAGTTTCCAGCTTAATCAGTTGTTCTTCTGCAATTTTTCCTATAGCAGCCTCGTGCGTAAGCTGGGCATCAGGGTGTTCAGCAGATATGGCCGGAGAAGAACTTATTCTGCCCTTGTCCATTATTATTGAATCGCATTCCACATGACCTCTGGCAGAAGCCCTTGCCACCATCACGGGTCGGAAAATCTGCTTTGAATAATCTTTTGCCACAGAACGGGAAACTATCTTTGCGCTGCTATTTTCTCCTTCCAGTTCAATGAACATATCCGACACCGCTTCCTGATGGCCGTGAGTCAAAAGGCGCTCAATTATTGTTAAGCTTGCATTTTCTGCCAATGTTGCCTTGGTATTGCGAACGGTGCTGTCAACGCCTTTTATTTGAGTCAGCTCCATCTCCACCACTGAATCCTTTTCCATAATAACAACAGTTTTGGGATTCAATATTTTTTCACCTGTACCGTTGCCTTCGCCATAATGTCTTTCCAAATATTTCATCCTGGCGCCTTTTCGAACTATAATTTCGTGGATTCCATCGTGCTGACTTTTTTTCGTTCCCGGATTATGGATCCCGCAACCTGCCACTACCGTAACATCAGCCCCTTCTCCTATTTCAATGGTATTATAAACCACATCAACAACACCTGAAAGGGTTATGAGTACCGGTATGTGGACTGCTTCATTTTTTGTCCCCGGAGACACAAAAATATTTATGCCGGGTTTATCAGTTTTCGGGCTTACCTGTATATGAGCCGATGACCTCCTTTCCACCCCCTGACCATCCTTTCGGATATTAAAAGCTCCAGTAGGAATATTATGAAGGTCGGCTATTGTTTTTAGGAGTTCTCTATCTATAGCATTCAACTGCATCTTCATCACCTCCGCAATTTTGTTCCCAGCGGCATTTAAAGTTCCCTTTCAGAGCATCCCACATCTCATCTCTTGCTCCCCTCTCCTTTATTTCACCTTCCGCCATGAGGATTATTTCATCGGCAAGAGATAGCACCTTTTCGTGGTGGGTTATTACTATGCTGGTAACTCCTCCTCTCATATGGTATTTTTTAATCAAGCTGAGCAGTTTCTCAAAACTCCACAGGTCTACACCAGCTTCAGGTTCATCGTATATTACTATCCTAGAAGGCCTTGACAGAACTGTTGCAAGTTCTATTCTCTTTATTTCGCCTCCCGAAAGGCTATTATCACATTCCCTCGGCAAATAATCCTGCGGACATAATCCTACAGCTCTCAATCTGGCATAATTTGCATCGTCCTCCACGCCAGAAGATATTTTCAAAAGGTCCTTAACCTTAAGGCCTTTGAAACGCGGAGGATTTTGAAAAGCATAACTGATACCCGCTTTAGCCCTTTCCGTAATGGTATAATTTGTAATATCAACATCATCAAGATAGATTTTGCCAGCCGTGACCTTATAAATCCCCATTATGGCCCTGGCCAGGGAAGTTTTTCCACCGCCATTCGGACCAGTCAGGGCATAGAACTTATTGTCTTCCAAGTCTATGTTGATATTTTTTAAAATTGATACTTCGCTTGATCCGTTGGGAATATTAAGGCTCAAAGATTCTATTTTCAGCATAAACCCCATCCTCTTTCCAGAAATGTTGCTTTATCGCAATCTAACAATATTTTACCTTACTTAAAGTTAGATTACAACATTTTATGATTTTATTGTTGTTTAAACTTGTTATAATCTTTAATAAATAAAACAATAAGCCGGACTTGCCGGCTAATAAATCTCATTTTGCCACTATATTTACAAGCTTTCCAGGGACGATTATTACTCTCATTATATTTTTGCCTTGTATATGAGGTTTCAGTTTCTCACTATCTAAAACCTGACGCTTTACTTCTTCATCGCTTATTCCTGCTGGAAGACTAATTTTAAACTTCAATTTACCGTTTACCTGTACAACTATTTCGACCTCTTCCTCAGCAATAGCTTCTTCACTGTATTTTGGCCATGGCATGAGGTGAATGCTTTGCTTTTTACCCATTCTTGACCACAGTTCTTCGGTTATATGAGGTGCAAAAGGAGCCAACAACAAAAGCAAACTTTCCACCGCTTCTTTTAAGACAACCCCTGAAATTTCCTGCTCTTTTGCCGCATAAAGGCCGTTTACCATTTCCATAATTGCACTTATAGCAGTGTTGAAATTAAATCTTTCAGATATATCCAATGTAACTTTCTTAATTGTCTTGTGCACCAAGCGCCTCACTGCTTTGTCGGCTTTTAAACCTGCATCTTCATCATTAATCCGGCTAGAAAGTTCTTCCACCAAACGCCATACCCTTTGAAGGAATCTAAAGCAGCCTTCCACTCCTTGGTCGCTCCATTCAAGATCTCTTTCTGGAGGCGACGCAAACAGGATGAATAACCTTGCTGTATCAGCGCCGTATTTGTCAATGATATCCTCCGGGCTTACAACGTTTCCCAAGGATTTGGACATTTTTGCACCATCTTTGAGCACCATGCCCTGGGTTAGCAAATTTACAAACGGTTCATCCACATGCACTAGGCCGGCATCGCGCATAGCCTTATTAAAAAATCTAGAATACATCAGGTGCAATATTGCGTGCTCGACGCCACCTATGTACTGATCCACTGGCATCCAATAATCAAGTTTTTTCTCATCAAAGGGTTTTTGAGCATTTCTTGCATCTGTGTATCTATAATAGTACCATGAGGAGCACATAAAAGTATCCATGGTATCTGTTTCCCGCCGGGCCGGTCCACCACATTTTGGACACGTAGTATTTAAAAATTCTTCGCATTCTAGCAGTGGAGAAGTTCCTCGGGGGTTAAATTCCACATCAGGCGGCAGCATCACCGGCAGTTCTTCCTCGGGCACCGGCACCACGCCGCATTTTTCACAGTATATAATAGGAATAGGCGCGCCCCAGTATCTTTGGCGGGAAATAAGCCAGTCTCTGAGTTTATAATTGACTTTTGCCTTACCTATTCCTTTTTGTTCCATGTACTTTATTACAGCCTCTATAGCATCGATATTATCCATACCGCTAAATTCATCCGAATTTACAAGGATGCCTCTTTCCACGTATGCTTCAGTCATACTTTCTGCATCTATGACTTTGCCCGGGGGCGATACGACAACTTTTATTGGAAGCTTATATTTTTTTGCAAATTCGAAATCCCGCTGGTCATGGGCGGGCACTCCCATAACCGCACCAGTTCCATATTCTAAAAGCACGTAGTTTGCAGTCCATATAGGAATTTTCTCACCGTTCATGGGGTTTATGGCATATGCGCCGATAAAAAGGCCTTCCTTTTCAGTTTCAGTAGATGTTCGCGCAACCTCATTTAATTTTTCAATTTTTTTCTGGAATTCCTTAACGGCGTTTTCCTGCGGTGTTCCAGATGACAGCTTTTTCACTAGGGGATGTTCTGGTGCAAGAACCACGTAGGAAACACCATAAACGGTATCAGGCCTTGTAGTAAAAACTGGTATTTTATCTCCTGAACCTTCAACTGTAAAGGAAAACTCTACTCCTTCACTTCGCCCTATCCAGTTTTCCTGCATGATTTTAACTTTGTCGGGCCAGCCTGGAAGATTCTTCAGATCTTTCAACAGCTCATCAGCATATTTTGTAATCTTAAAGAACCACTGTTCCAGGTCCTTTTTTCCAACTTCGGCGCCACACCGCTCACATCTGCCGTCCACTACCTGTTCGTTAGCAAGCACTGTGGCGCACGATGGACACCAATTGACAAAAGATTTTTTGCGATATGCAAGTCCCATTTTGTATAGCTTTAGAAAAAACCATTGGGTCCATTTATAATACTCTGGATGGCACGTGGCTATCTCCCGATCCCAGTCATAACTTAAGCCAAGGCTTTTCAGTTGATTTCGCATATTTTCTATATTATCCCAGGTCCACTTTGCAGGTGGAATACCATGCTTTATAGCTGCATTTTCAGCAGGGAGCCCAAATGCGTCCCACCCCATGGGATGCAACACATTGTAGCCGTTCATTCTTTTGAATCGTGCTACTACATCTCCTATGGAATAATTTCTCACATGGCCCATGTGAAGTTTTCCTGAAGGGTATGGAAACATCTCAAGGCAATAATATTTAGGTTTGGCTGAATCTTCTACCGCTCTGTAGAGTTTTTGTTCTTCCCAGTATTTTTGCCATTTACTTTCAATGGCTTTAAAATCATAATTCAAACCAAAATCCTCCTTCAAAATAAATATGTAAAATTCAAAAGCTTCTCAATCCCCTTTAGGGACGAGAAGCTATCTCGCGGTACCACCCTAATTGGCTAAAAGCCCTGCTCTTTTGCCCTTTAACGCCTGCCGGCCATTTTTAAAGGCGAGTTCAAGGCTTTCCCTTCCGGATTTCCACCAGCTTCCGGTCTCTGAAAAAGGGGTAATGCCTTTACTACTCCTTCTTGACACCCTTTTTAAGTTATTAGTTATTATATGAAACATCGCGGCTTCTGTCAATAGCTTGCCTTTTTTGTTTTCCGCAACATTTAAACCTTCTCCTAGATATGTGATATATTTTTTCAGTGCCCTAATATGTTATTTAGGGGTCATATAAATATTATTATTTGTTGCTGCTGAATTCAAGCCTGCCGGCATCAGCCCAAAGGCGTTCCAGCATGTAGTATTCCCGTTCGTAAGTATAAAAAATATGAACTATTACATCGTAAAAATCCAGTAAAACCCATTTTGCTTCATTATATCCTTCCTTGCCCCGCAAAACATAGCCTTCCTCTAAAAGTTTTTTCTCCACCTCATCAGCCAAAGCTTTTACATGAACTGACGATTTGCCTGTAGCTATAACAAAATAATCTGCCAGGATTGAAATGCCTCTTATATCTAAAATTACCACGTCCTGACCCTTTTTATCTTCTAAAACCTTTGCAGCAATTACGGCGCATTCTTTAGGGTCTTTTGCCATTAATTTCCCTCCATCAATTTATATCCTTTCCAACTATAACAGTTGTTAATCCTGCTTGAAGCTGGGATTCTTCTTTCAATTTAGCGTTCGTAAATATTTTTGCTATTTTTTCGGCATCATCCTTTTTTTCTTTTGGATACAGAATTGTGGTGGTTTCATAGTCAAAACTATCAGCATTGGCTATTTTGACTACCTTAAAACCATTTTGCTCCAGTATCCTCGCAATTCTTGAAGCTATGCCAGAAGAACCGTTGCCGTTTAATACTGCTACCTTCGAATATCCTCCATCAAAAAATATATTATCCACCAATTCTTCCATCTGAGATTTATACGGTATAAAATAGCTTATGCCGGAAATATATTTGGCTTCACCAGGCAGCATGAACATTTCAATATTGTCAGTGCTAACTTGTCGTGCCAGATTGGCGAGGCTAGCGATTTCCAAAGGCTGCATATCCGTCTGAACATTTTCCTGAATAGTATTTATTATCTTGGGCAGTTTTAACAACGTCGATGGTCTCAAAAGTGTCTTTGCCACGGCATCAATGAACTTTTGCTGAGCTTTTATTCTGTCTAAATCTCCGCCCGGATAGTGCCTATACCTTACATACTGTTCTGCTTTGTCTCCGTCCAAGACCTGCAGCCCGGGTTTTAAATCTATATGAAGATTGCCCGCATTGTCGTCGTATTTCATGGGCTTTTCTATATTTATTTCAACTCCACCCAGAGCATCTATTATCTCTTTAAACCCTTTATAGTTTACAACTACATAATTATGAATGGGAACGTCCAGCAAATCTTTAACTGTCTTCACTGCCAGATTCGGCCCGCCAAAAGCCATAGCAGCATTTATCTTCTCAATTCCTACTCCCTGAATTTTGACCCTGGTATCTCTTGGTATCGACAGTACTTTTATGTTTTTTTTGTCCAAATCTATACTGAAAACCATCATAGTATCTGACCTGTAACGGTTATGTTCCTCGCTGGCTCCTATAGTGCCTGCATCCACTCCCATCAGTAATATATTCATCCTGCCGCCTTTAATAAATTCATCAGTGCTAGGGCTGGTATTATCGGCAAAGCCAGCATCTGCCTTGTTTAAACTGTGAACCACATAATAAAAGCCGCTGCCGACTGACAACACTACAAATAGTATAGCGAGCAATGTATATTTTAAGATTTTCATGGCCTTTCTTCTCTCCCCTTACACAAAAGAATAAAGTTTCTGGCACTGATGGTTTTGGGATGCAGCAGCCCTTGCCTTTCCATTACATGCCTAATGCAAGAATCAAAAGCTGCTATTAAAGCCTCTTCTAAATCCATAAAAGCTTTTGCTCTAAGGTCTTCAACCCCTTGGAAACATCTTTGAGGTTCGATGTAATCGGATAAGTATATTATTTTTTCAAGCAACGTCATGTTTTTGTCTCCCGTAGTATGAAGCCTCACTGCATTAAGTATTTCTTCGTCTTTTATGTCAAATGTGGATCTTGCAATTTCCGCTCCTAGTGGCCCGTGTATCAATACTGGTTCACTCTTTTGAATATCATCCAAAAGTATACCAAAATTTTCAGCCATTTTCAACTGCCTATCAAACGGTATATCCCTTGCGCAGTCATGTATAAGCCCTGCCAATTGAGCCTTTTCTGGATCAGCGCCATATCGGCGGGCAAGTACAGACGCCGTTTCCATAACCCCTAGCGAATGTTTAAAACGCCCTTCATTCAATGACTTCTTCAATTCCGATATAATATTTTCTATATTATTTGACATCATATGTACTCACCTGTAAATTCCATGCTTTTTTATATATATTTCAATGCTTTCAGGCAAAAGATATTTTATGGAAAGGCCTTCTCTCACCCTTCTTCTTATTTCTGTAGATGATATATCCATACCCGTAACTTCTAAAGGATAAACTTCACTATTATACAATCGTTTTATTTCCTGGAGCTTTTGTTTTAATTTTTCCATGGGATATCCAGGCCTTGTGGCTGCAATGAATGTACACATGCTCAGGACCTCACGAACATCCTTCCACGTCAGAATGTCCAGTATTGCATCGGCCCCGCTTATAAAAAAAAGAGATGTGTCTTCCCCATATTCTTTTGCAAAATATCGCAATGTATCTACCGTATAAGTATAACCTTTTCGGTCAATCTCCACCCTTGAAACTTTAAAATAGGGATTGTCATTAATCGCAAGAGCAGTCATTATATATCTGTGTTCTGCCGGAGTTACGATATAATCTTTTTTGTGTGGCGGGTTCCCTGTAGGAGTAAAAACAACTTCGTCCAGGTTGAAAGTTGTTCTGGCAGCTTCAGCCGTAACAAGGTGCCCATAATGAATAGGGTCAAAAGTACCCCCCATGATTCCTACCCTATTCTTTTTAGTCAAATTGAATCCTCCCCCAACAATTCTTTAAAAAATTATATCACTTGGGTGCACATTTTTCAATTTACTCCAAATAATAAAATTCTGCATTTCCAATTTTTACGCTGTCGCCTGGCTTAATTCCTTGTTTTTTAAGGGCGTCATCCAAACCTATTTTTTTAAAAATTCTTTGAAGCCGTTTTACAGCAGATTCGTTTTCTAGGTCCGTCATAGCCACAAGTTTCTCCACCATATTTCCGGAAACCACAAATACTTGACCGCCTTTTTCTATCTTGAAAGCTTCTTCTTCTTTAATCGTGTACTGTTTTTTTTCAATTTTCAATTCGTCTGGCGACTCATCTGGCAGTTCATCCAACTTTTGTCGGATTTTATATAAAAGTTCTTTTACGCCCAGGCCTGTAGCGGCAGAAATGGGTACTACTTCCAAGCCTTCTTTCTTTAATGCCATTTCTATCTTGGTATAATTTTCCTTCGCTTGTGGCAGGTCCATCTTATTTGCAGCAACCAACTGCGGCTTTCGAGCAAGGCTCGTGCTGTATTGAGCCAACTCACGGTTTATTATGTAAAAACCCTCCACAGGATCATTCTCCAAACCAGCTGCATCAATCACATGCACCAGAAGTCTAGTTCGTTCCACATGCCTCAAAAACTCATGACCCAATCCCATACCTTCGTGCGCGCCCTCAATGAGGCCAGGAATATCTGCTACCACAAAGCTTCGACCCTCTCCTACACCAGGGTCTACAACCCCGAGATTCGGTGATAACGTGGTAAAGGGATAATCCGCTATTTTGGGCCGCGCTGAAGAAATTCTGGATAAAAGTGTAGATTTTCCAGCATTCGGAAAACCGATTAAGCCCACATCTGCAATAAGCTTTAATTCCAATACAATCCACCGTTCCTCTCCGGGTTCTCCCTTTTCTGCAAAGTCCGGAGCTTTATGAATAGATGAGGCAAATCTTGCGTTGCCACGGCCGCCTCGGCCACCCCTGGCAGCAATAAAGGTCTGCCCTTGTTCAACAAGGTCGGCCAACACCTCTCCGGTTTCTGGATCCTTCACTACTGTCCCAGGTGGAACCCGGATAATTAAATCTTCAGCGCTTTTGCCCATTTTATTCGAACCCTGACCGTGTTTTCCCTTTTCAGCCTTATAGTGAATTTTATATTTAAAATCCATCAGCGTGGAAAGCCCTGGGTCCACTACCAGGATTACATCTCCTCCCTTTCCACCGTCACCTCCACTAGGTCCTCCCCTAGGCACATATTTTTCTCGTCGGAAAGCTACTGCACCATTGCCTCCGTCTCCGCCTTTCACGAAAATTTTTGCTCTATCGATGAACAATCAGAATCACCTTTCTTATTGAGTATTAATGCTTTTTTAAGGATACCCTTTTTTACAAATTTTAATTAAAAGTTATAGTTCTGAAACAAAAACGGCGTTTCATAATATCATATCCGTGATTTTAGAAATCCGGCTTAAGGCCTGTAAAAAGTCTTTTGACTGACCCATTTTTTAAGCAGAAGTTGAATTTTCGTTAACAGCACAAAACTCCGCTCCGGTTTTATTCAACAATATCCTCACTTTTTTTGGGCCATCTGTTTCATTGAGTTTAGATATTACTTTATTTGCCTTTTCAACCAAATCTGTCGTCGGAATTTTTTTGATATCTACATGTTCAGCTGTATCTATCGCTACCTCTACCTCGAACTGCCGTAAAAGGTTTACAACCTCCAGCAAATTTGAAATTAGCCATGGATTTTCCAGGTGACATATGCAGTCGTACACGTGATCATTTTTTTTAATATTGTTTATGTAATTTATTGCCAGATCATATTTTTTTAATTGTATCATACCGTAAATAACCTGAAGATGGTTGCGAAAATCATGTCTTAGTGAGCGATATGCCTTCAACAGCTTCAACATTTTTGTATAAGGGCTTCTATAAATCTCCTCATATGCCATTAAGCATTCGGCAACGAGAAGCAAAATGCACAGAAGCAATACGATTTTGAACATAAATTCCTGTTTATACAATTTGAAAAGCATCATAATAATAATGGCCTGGATACATATGACCGAAGCGATTAATTTTATTTTTTGCAAAAAATCAACCCTTTCACAAAAAATATAACAACAATTTTTTATTCTATTTTTTTTTGCGATTTCCTGCTTTAATATTTATAATAAAAAAGCTCCTCTTTAAGGAGCTTATAAGGAGCTTATATCTGTGCATACACGCTGACCTGCTTTTTATCTTTACCATTTTTTTCAAATTTTACATACCCGTCGACCTTTGCGAAAAGAGTGTGATCCACTCCTATACCGACATTTTTACCCGGATATATTCTAGTACCCCTCTGACGTACTAAAATGCTTCCTGCATTTACAAACTGACCATCAAATCTCTTGACTCCCAGCCGTTTTGATTCACTATCGCGCCCGTTCCGGGTGCTTCCCATGCCTTTCTTATGAGCAAAAAGCTGTAGGTTCATTTATTGCACCTCCTTTTTAATCGTCACCTGAACATATTGCGGATATGAGTTTGAAATGTCTTTCAATCCCAGCAGTATAGTTTCCATAATTATATTTGCTTTCTTTCTCGCACATGCTGAAACGTCTCTTGGAATTTCCACTAACACATAGCCATCTTTTTTTATGACAAGAGGCTTAAACTCACTAATGTTCTCAATCCCGAGAATGCATGTTTCAACAAGTGCAGATACGCCTGCACAAACTATATCCTTCCCATAACTTGCAAATTCTGCATGTCCTGAAACCTGCAGGCGCACCAAATTTCCCTCTGAATCCTTTACTGCCGTTATCCTTATCATTTTTACATCGTCTTAAGCATCTATTTTTTCGATTTTAACCTCTGTAAAGGGCTGGCGATGGCCACGTTTTCTGCGGTAGTTCTTTTTCGGCTTGTACTTAAAAACTATAATCTTTTCTCCTTTGCCATGCTTTAAAACAGTGGCTCTTACCTTAACATTTTCAATGTAAGGTTTACCCACTAAAAATTCATCGTCTTTGGATAATGCCAAAACTTTGTCAAACTCTACTGTTTCTCCTTCTCCAGTGTCAAGCTTTTCTACTTGTAGCACATCACCCTCGGACACCATATATTGTTTTCCGCCCGTTTCAATAATTGCATACATAAAATAAAAACACCCTCCTTCTCATCTCGCCGAATCTTAAGGTCGGAGCTTCATGGATATAAAGCTTATTGCTCCTGTTGTTTACCTGATCCGTGCGGCAGGCAGCCCAATGGCACCACCCCTGCTATTTTAGCATATGAATCATTTTGTGTCAACGAGGGTTTGAACCTTTTGAGGAAGTAGTCTTGGGAAAATGCCAAACCAAAGTCTTTAGAGGTTCTTTTGGGCCTTTGAGGTTCTCCCCTGCTTCTCTCGAAGATTCTTTATTTTTTATTTCTTTCATGGCCTTTTTAAAATCTATTATCTTTTCGTTTTCGCTTTTATAATCATCATGGCATATATTTTGTTTTTCCATTTCAAATGACTCCTTAACAGCTTCAGCTGCTATCTTCTCGCTTCCTTTATCCGCTATCCCGCACTCATGTATTGGAATATCCTCTGGCTGTGAAAACTGCAATGATATGGGCTTTTGAAGGGCATCCGCTTCACTGGGTGTATCTTTTTCATTGAGTGTATCTTTTGTTTTTGAATGAATGCACATATTCTTATCCAGAAATATCGAAAGCCCTATAACGTTAGTCAACAGCAGCATATATATTAGCGTAGTTCTTCCGGCACTTTTCGAGTCCATCATCACATCCTGAAAACTTGTCATTGAAAGACCCCCTATATAATTTTGCCGTCGGGCGGGCAGCGGTTAATGAAGGATTTACCGTTTCCCGCCGACTAAAATCTTATCTTAACTATATATATGATAAAAATGTTTTTTATGACACTCATTCTGCCAATATTAACACTATCAACACTAAAAATATTATAAAAGCATCATGTAACGTATCTTGAGATAGAATCAAAGAAGACCCCTCCTTACCATATTTTATAATTAATTTTACACTTATAAAATATTCACCTATAAAAATTAAGTGCATATTTACATAGTAACTGTCCCCTTATCAGTTTCAACCACTTTTAGTATCTGTTCTTCCAGCCCGTTTTCAGCATTTATATATATTAAATATCGTTCTTCCTTCAATTCGCCGTCAACTTCATAACACAGTTTTTCCTTCAGCGCAGAATCGTGAATTAAAGCAAGCCTGATTCTTGTTACTTTTAAGTTTTTGTTTAATCTGTCTATAACTTGTTGTTTTGAAATTTTTATATTAGGATAACTTCTTTGACGGTGGAACGTTAGATAAGCTGTACTATCGAATCCGACTACTTGACCGTTGTCCAACGCCACTTCTATCTTAACAAAGTCAGGGTACAGTAGTACTTGTTTATTTTTTGGAACAAAAGTTATGGTAATCGTTCCATCCTGAGTAAGGGAACCGGTGGCCTCCATATTATCATATCCCCTGGAACTAAGAAATGTTCTAGCTCGGTCCACTGCTTCTTTAAAACCAATTTTCTGCGCGCCGATTTGTCGAGTATTTAAATACCAGATAACGTGGCCGCCTTTTTCACTGATATCCATAACCACCTCAGGGTTATTTTCACCTTTACGTGTTAATTCAACGCTGTAAGCCCGAATATTTCCCTTGGTTTTTCCGGCTATGCTGATATCATATTTATACTTGCCAGGGTTATCAACAAAATCTGCTGCCAAATTTATTGCCATAGTTTCTGTTATGGTTGAGCCCGTCAGGCCCATAGGTTTTACATTTTCCACATGGTCTGAAAAAGGGCCGTCATAAGTAATGGTGGGGACTTCATCCTTCAATTTCTGATCTATATTGGAAAATCTATCTGCCATAGCCTGAGGCAGTTTGTTCATTTTACCTAAAGCAAAGCCTCTGTTTTCCCATTTTATCCTACCAGCAGCTACATCATCTTGCAGTTCCCTCAGCTTTTTACTCAAATCCTGAGAATATTTTTTAAAATCCTCTATCTTTTCCCATTCCTCAGGTGTAATTTTTTCGCCATTCACTATTTTTTTCGAAAGGCTGTATGAAAAATCCCCCAGCTGTGCAAAGAATTTCTGGCTATTCGTCATATCCCTTTGCCCCAGCGGAAGTTGAGATAGGCTTGTCCGGGCACCTTCCGCCTGGTGCCATATGGTTGTAAACGTCATTATTCGCTGGGCATCAGAGGAAGTCACCAGGCTTTTAGAAATAAGCAAATTTAAATTATTTACTTGGTCGATAAGGTCGAAAAATCCCCGCTGATATGAAGCTTCAAGGGCGTTTTCAGCCGAGTATGCTCTCTCTGATATTGTCCAGAATCCAAAGATTATTCCTCCTGCCAGCAAAATACCGATAAGCCATAAATACGTTTTTTTCAAATTATCCCCTCCAAACTATTTCCCAAATATATGTCGGCCTATCTGCGTCATCACGCGCCTGGTCCATATCCATGGATTCACCCATTTATACGGGTTCCAGAAATAAAGGCTTCCATAAGTGGGATCCCATCCATTTAATGCTTCCCTCGCTGCATTGAAATTGCTTCGGCTGGGATATGTGGCCCATATTTGACCGTTGCTAACGGATTCAAACGCTCCAGGCTGGAAAATTACCCCTGCTATTGTGGGAGGAAATTTTGGGTGTTTTGCCCGATTTAAAATCACCGCCGCAACCCCCACCTGACCTAAGTACGGCTCCCCTCTTGCCTCACCTGACACTAGCCTCGCTAGAAGCATATAATCACCATTCCATGAAGAAACAGCATAATCTTCTGCTCTTGCCTGAGAAGCGTTGCTAGCAATATTTTTGTCGTATACTGCAAACATACCCATTGGAATCAAAACAACTAAAAAAATCAAAACAAACTTTTGCACTTTAGTCAATTTGAAACACCACCCTTGTTTTTTTTAGTTTATGATTTTTTCAGTTCATTATTCCAGCACCATTTAATGCCCTTTATTCATATAATATTTTAGAAACGCACTATAGGGAGGGGATTTTTTGAGCAAAAAAAATGGTAAAAAAAACCCCCAAAATAAAGCCAGGTCTAACCCCTATACACTTTTTCTTATACTAATACTCTTGATTAATTCCACTGAAAGCACTTGTATTTTTAAAAATAAAAAACTTTTTAATTCCAGGAGGGTAGAAAATGAAAATCCTGACACTGGCAGAAGATGATATGCAGATTTTAAAGGCTATAAAACCTTTTTTGACCACCAAAGGCCAGGGAATTATTGATACATTCATTACTGTAATGAATATTTTTAGGCCATCAGAGCCGCAACAAAAAATAAACATCGATGCCCTCGCTGACTTTTTAACCATAATGAATGAAAGCTTTGAAAGCCAAAAACAATATACTGAAACGAACGAGACTGAAGAACAAAACGGCGCCCTGAAATCACAAGACGTAGAAAATCTCTTGAATATCCTGGCTGACAAAAAGCTTTCCAAAGGATAAGGAGGTGCAGATATGGGCAACAGAGCTGTATTTTCCCTTTTTCTGATACTTATTTTGATGTTATTTTCCGATAGCACTTTAACTAAAGAGGCTGACAAATTAAAAAAGGCTGAATCAGCAGATGCTTCATAACAATTTTAGGGCTAAATGCCCTAATTTTTGTTCATCATTCATCCATTGAAGACATATAAATAGTTACTGGAGGTGTAAAATATGTTTGGAGATATGGAAAAAATGGCTAAAATTTTTCAGGACGAGATACTCCGTTTAAAAGAACAACTGAAAAATACTGTTTTTACAGAAAAATCTTGCGACAACCGTGTAACCGTCTCCATAAATGGTCTTGAAGAAGTAGTAAAAGTCAGCTTTAATGCTGATGAATTGCATCCTGAAATTAAGAATTATCTTGAAAGCTCAACCCTTGAAGCTACAAATAGGGCTCTTTTAAAAGTAAAAGAATATTTAAAACAGAAATTTTCCAATTACGACTTATTTGGAGGGATATAATTGGTTCAAAGCGACAACAACTCCAAAATCGACCTACTGACGACAATTTTGGATGTCATCCACGGCAGACACAGCCAGAGTACAAATGAATTGGTGAGTTTATTGGCTTTAAGCAACCTGCTGGGAATAATAAGTTTTATAAATTCACAGGATATAAAATTCGATATGGGTTCTCCTTTAAAATCTGGCAATGCAGATTTGAAAGAAATGGCCATGAATCTTTTGAGTTCTATGGGCAGCGGCTCTTCCGACAAAAAAATAAATCCAACAATGCTTTTAAATATTTTGAAGACAATGTCATCAGGAGAAGGTTCCTCACCGGAAACGAAAAGTATAGAAAAAAGTGAAAATAAGCCGAAGAATAACTAATAGCGAAGCCGTGCTTTAGCACGGCTTCATTTTTAAATCATCATATTTATCAATCATCAGAGAAGAACAGGAGAATCAATATTAAAAACAATGCAAATGCCATTCTGCTATCAAACCCACCAAATCCTCCCATTTTAACCCTCCTTTCTTTTTTAATACCACCTATATTCATATCAACTCAATTGTCTCCGAAAAACAAGAGTATAAGTATTAAGAATAGTGCAAAAGCCATTCTGCCGCCATAGAACCCATCTGCCATAATCTATAACCTCCTTTGTCTTTAGCCTAATATAATATATGCTTTATATATGGAGGCGGTTACTGATTACCAAACCAAAAGCCTTCTGCATTAATCAAATCAAAAAAGCACAAAAAAAGTCCGGGCCCATTTTTACAAAATTTTGCCCAGACTTTTTCATTATCATCATATCAATCTAGCTCTCGCGTATGTCCGAAAGGTTTTATATATTTCGACCCGAACTTTTTCTCCCACAAGGTTTGCTCCTTCCTCCACATCAATGATGTAACCGTCGACCCGTGCAATACCGTCATTCGTATTTGAAATATGGACCTCTTCTATAACCACATCCATAATCTGCCCTTCCCGCACTGGCATTGCCATGCTTTCAAGCTTGGCCTTGCTGCCCACGGCTTTTATTCTGATTTCTTCAGGATGAAGGCTGTCATTTCCTTTAATAAAAATATACTTTTCATATCGGCTCTCCATCTGCGAAAGGCGGTTGCCGCCGCTTCCAATTACTACTGACGCCACTGAAGGATGGACTTCCAACAATACAGCTTCGCCCTTTCGTTCGCGAAACACCCTGACCAATTCCCTTTCCACTTTTTTTGCGACTGTATCTTCTGAAAGTATCCTTCCTCTGCCTTCACAGTACGGACAGGTTTTTTCAAGCACCTCGTCCAAGCTTTGGCGCACCTTTTTACGGGTAATCTCTACAAGGCCAAGTTGTGTCAAGCCGAGTATGTGAGCTCGTGTCCTGTCTTTCTTCAATTCTTCTTCCAGGGCGGAAAGCACCATTTTTTGATGTTCGGGTGATGTCATATCAATAAAATCGACTATTATAATACCGCCAATGTCTCGCAACCTCAATTGCCTGGCTATTTCACGCGCTGCTTCAAGATTTGTCTTTAAAACCGTATCTTCCAGATTCACACTTCCTACGAACTTGCCTGTGTTGACATCTATTGCAGTTAATGCTTCCGTCCTGTCTATCACAATATACCCGCCACATTGAAGCCATACTTTGCGCTGCAAAGCCCTGTCAATCTTCGATTCGATATTAAAATATTCAAAAATTTCTTCCTGGCCCCTGTAAAATACGACCCTATCTTTTAATGCAGGCGAAAGCACTGACAGCATCTCTTGAACTCTTTCATACTCATATAAGCTGTTTATGTAAAACTTGCTGACTTCGGGAGTAAAGATGTCCCTTACCATTCTCGATATTAGATTCATATCTTTATAAATAAGTTTCGGAGAAGAACACTTTTTTTGTCTTTGCAATATATCTTGCCATTGCCTCTTTAAAAAATCTATGTCGGCCTTCATCTCATCTTTTCCAATACCTTCAGCAACAGTCCTCACAATTACTCCCATACGAGCAGGCCTAATGCTTTCCGCCAAGGATTTGAGCCGGTTTCTCTCATCATCTTTTTCTATGCGCCTCGAAATGCCAACATAGTCTACAGTGGGCATAAGCACCACATATCTACCGGGGATAGTGATATTTGTTGATACTCTCGCCCCCTTCGTGCCAATGGGTTCTTTTACAACCTGCACCAGTACATCTTGGCCAACTTTTAACATATCCTTAATAGATACTTTTTTTAAGCCTTCAATCAATTCTTCATCTTCAGGGCTCGACGGCTCAAAGTTGAAATTTATGTCGCCTGCGTATAAAAAAGCATTCTTGCCTAAGCCAATATCTATAAATGCAGCCTGCATCCCCGGCAAAACATTTGCTACTCTTCCTTTGTATATATTCCCCACGACTCGTTCATTATTGATTTTTTCCACATATATTTCTGAAAGTTCTCTCTCTTCCAGAACAGCCAGACGTATCTGGTCCCTGCTTACGTCAACAACAATCTCCCTCGACATGGATGTTCAGCTCCTCAAAATGGTAAAAATTTATCATAATGGAGGTGTGGAATTCCCCTCCTTTATTAAATATAATTCCTCCCTGTGGATATGTTTTACTATCAATTCCTCCGAAAGATGTATACTCAATGCCTTTATTATCATATCGGGCGACACGCTTTCCCGCTGGCCAGCAGCTATTGTCATCTTCAATAAAATCCCGCCGCCAGTTTTTGTCATTACTTTAATATTATAAATCATGGGCGCTATATTCACTTTCTTTATCCCTTTTTTGGTAACTTTTTCCATGTTTATCTCTTTCTTATTCACCAGTTCTTTCACCGCTGCCTCTATATATTCTTTTGGATAATCACCCGCCAGCGAAACTGCATACAATGCAGCATTTATCTCTGAAAGGGCGAATTTTCCTTCAAAATCGCTTGCTTTTAAGGCCTTCAGCCCCTCCGGCAAACAAGAATTTAAGCGTCGCAAAACCTCCTGCACCGGAATATCTTCATAAAACTCCACATCCACATATTCACTGCTGCTGGTGACCCCAACGGATAGCGCCGGAGAAAATATTAATCTTGGATGTGGAGTAAATCCTTTTGAATATGCCAGCGGAAGTTTTGCTCTCCGGAACGCCCGCTCAAATGCTCGCATCATATCGAGATGGGAAATATATTTTACCGGCTCAGCCTTTTCGAATTTTATTCTGAGCTTCACAAAAGCCACCACCCTTCAATCTAACTATACCGCAGGCATGGCACCGGTCAAATCTGCAATCCGGAGTGGTTATTCCCTTTTTGGATTTTTCGCGTTCCTTTAGCAGAAATGCTCTGTCAATGCCGGCATCGATTATTTCCCACGGGAACGATTCATCCAATTTTCTTTCCCTGTTTGCATAAAATTCTGGAGATATACCCGCCTCCTTAAAAGCATCCATCCATTTGTCAAAAGAAAAAATGTCGTCCCATCCGTCAAACCTGCAACCCTTTTCATGGGCAAGCCTCAATACCTTCCCCAATCTTCTATCTCCTCTTGAAAAAACTGCTTCGAGAAAACTCAATCTCCCGTCGTGCCAGTTGTAGAAAATGTTTTTTGATTTCAATAACGATTTTAACAGTTGTTGCCGCCTTTTTATCTCTGCAATCGGAATCTGGGGTTCCCATTGAAAAGGCGTGAACGCTTTCGGTACAAATGTGGATGTGCTCACATTTACTCGTAATCCTCGGGCCGTACCTTTAACGCTCTTGTAAACGTCGACCACTTCCATGGCCAGCTTTGCGATGCCTTCAATATCTTCATCGGTCTCCGTGGGAAGGCCAATCATAAAGTACAATTTTACTGAATTCCAGCCACATAAAAAGGCGTCTCTAACGGAAGACATAAGATCTTCTTCTGTTACTCCTTTGTTTATCACATCTCGCAACCTTTGCGTACCTGCTTCCGGTGCGAAGGTTAGACCAGTTTTCTTTATTTCCTGAACCTTCTCTGCAAGTTGAAGAGAAAAAGCATCAATTCTGAGAGAGGGCAGCGAAAGACCTACATGGCAGTCTCGGAATTCATCGGTTAAGATTTCGGTAAGCTCTCTCAATGAGGAATAGTCGCTAGTACTCAATGATGCAAGGGAAACTTCCCCGTAACCGGTCTGCTCAACTATGTCTTTTGCGAGTTTAGCCAGCCGCCCTACAGATTTTTCCCTAACAGGCCTGTAAATCATACCCGCCTGACAAAACCGGCATCCGCGGGTGCAACCCCTGAAAATCTCCAGCATAGCTCTATCATGTATAATATTCAAATAGGGAACAATAAATTTTGTAGGGTAATATATTTCTTCTAGATTTCTTATAACCCGTTTCCGAACTTTATCAGGAATGCCACTTTTACGAGGTAAAATCTTATCTATGGTCCCATCATCATTATATGATACATCATACAATGATGGCACATAAACTCCGGGAATGCGTGCAACCTGCTCAAGGAATTTTTCGCGCTTTTTTCCGTTTTCTTTTAAATTTTTGTAAAGGTCAACAATCTCTAATATGACCTCTTCAGCCTCTCCTATAACAAAAAAATCTATAAAATCAGCTAGAGGTTCGGGATTATATGCGCATGGACCGCCTGCAATAATAAAAGGATGCCCATCACACCTGTCTTTTGATAAAATCGGGATACCCGAAAGCTCAAGCATATTTATTATATTCGTGTAACTCATTTCGTATTGAAGGGTAAAGCCCAAAAAATCGAATTCTTTTAAAGGAGTCCTGCTTTCAAGGCTGAAAAGCGGTATCCTATTTTGCCGCATGAGTTTTTCAAAATCTACCCATGGCGCAAAAACCCTCTCTGCATATACGTCTTCTTGCTCGTTGAGCAGGTGGTACAATATTTTGATGCCAAGATGTGACATTCCTACTTCGTAGACGTCTGGAAATGCCAGTGCAATATGAACTTTCATCCTCTCTACCGGTTTATGGATGCTGTTGTATTCATTTCCTATATATCGGGTTGGTTTTGATACCTTCAACAAATTTTCTTCCAGCCATTGGTTTATTTCCAAAGTAATGCCTCCCAAAAAAAGTTTAGTACTTATTAATATTATGTGTTATTTATTATATCAGGTCCCTTAACCTTATGTCCAATCCTTCCTGTACAATTTTGTCAAATATTTCCGTTTCTGTCAAATGGTTTTTTATTTTCATATTACGATCTAGCAGGCAAACAATATAGTACTTATGCGGATCAAATTTATAAAGCAACTGCTTTGCCGTAGCACTTTCCACGGCCACAAGCAATTCTAGGGGTAAAAAACCTTTTTTGAACAGCATTTCTTTTTTTCGGGCGATGTTTTTTAAAAAAGCCAGAGGAGCTTCTTTTTCTTCTTTAAAGGCATAACTCCAGAGAAAAAAGCCTGCAATAACAAAGTTAAAAAAAAATCTGCCTTTAGACAAACCGACTGCAGCAAAAAGAAACATCACCAGCGCCAGAATTTTAGTTATTTTAGCAGCAATCCTTATTGCAGAAATATAATTCATATACTGTCTGAGCCATAAAACAAAAACCCTTCCGCCATCTAAAGGAAGGGCTGGCAGCATGTTAAAAAAGCCTATTATCAATTGATAGTGGATAAAATTTTTCACCGTTCTTAATATTGTTTCGCCCTGATTCAATAAAAAATATGACAAGACAATCGATACAGCAAAATTAACCATGGGGCCCGCCAACACAGTGAGCATTTCTGCCTCTGGTGTTGCCTCATCTAAGTTGACTATTTTTATTCTCCCCCCAAAGGGTAATATCTCTATTCTATCCACCCTGAGCCCCAAGGATTGCGCCGCTGCTATATGCCCTATTTCATGGAACCCTAAGGCCATTATGGCAGCAATCAATTCGTACCATAATCCGGCCATTAGAGAGATTAAAATCAGCAATATAAAAAAAAAGTCAATCTTTACTTCCATTTCCATAATTTTAACAGTCATATTCTTCACCTTAAATCAAGGTATTTTTAGCCAATTTTCCGGGTCCTGATGAATGCCGTTTTTCAATACTTCAAAATGCAAATGGGGGGACTCTACCAGGCCCGTTTTCCCCACTGTCCCGATTATGTGCCCTTGTCTTATCTGTTCCTTCTGTTTCACGTATATATCTCTCAAATGACCATATACCGTTGTTAAATTGCCATTATGATTGATTTTTACAATACGGCCCAATTCCGAATCTTCCCCAATATATATCACCACTCCGTCAAGCACTGCTTTTACCGGAGTGCCTTCTTTTTGAGCTATATCAATGCCGTTGTGCATCTTTTCAACCTTTAAAATGGGATGCAACCTGTTGCCATATTTAGAAGTCACCTCACCGGACACTGGCAAAATCATTGATGTGGAATTCATTTGTTCAAAAGCAGGAATGCTTTCCTTTAATTTTGAAATACCTTTGAGTGTTTCTGCCAGATCGCTGAAATCGTATTTGTACTCAAAAACATAATAGTTAACCTTTAAAAGTGCTGACTTCGTAAAAGGGGTATCTACTTTTTTGAACAAAAGGACTATGATAAGTATTAATATGCTTATCACCATTTTTTTCAAATCTATCCAACTTGTTGTTTTTGAATTTTGTTCATAATAATTGTAATACAACTTAAACACCCTCGATTCTATTGGTACTATAAATCTATTTATATATATCTATTTTATTGAAAGCTCGTTTATTACAAAAAAAAATGCTCTTTAAAGAGCATCCCTAAAAAAGTATTTTTTGTCGCCTCATGCCCACGTTTAGCACAATACCCACCGATATCATATTCATTAAAAAAGAGCTCCCTCCATAACTCATAAAAGGTAGCGGTATCCCTGTTACTGGCATTATGCCTAATGTCATGCCAATATTTACTAGTATCTGGAAAGTCCACATCGTTGCTATACCCACCACCATATAGGTTCCAAGCAAATCCCTAGCTTTAAGGGCAATCTGAATGGTTCGGTACAATAACAAAAAAAACAAAATCAGGAGCAACATTCCGCCTATAAATCCAAGTTCTTCCCCGAGCACAGCAAATATAAAATCGGTATGCTGCTCCGGAATGAAATCCAGCTGGTTCTGCGTTCCGTGAAACAAACCTTTTCCCAATAGTCTTCCCGAGCCTATGGCAATCTTCGATTGAATCACATGATAACCTGCCCCCAGAGGATCAAGGTTGGGGTTTAGAAAGACAATTATCCTTTTTTTCTGATAAGGCTTCAAAAAACGCCATACCAGCGGTAAACACAATATTCCGCTTCCTATTATGGCGCCAAAAAGCTTATAACTTATGCCCGCCACAAAGATCATTCCAAAAAGTATTGCCAGCAAGACCAAAGAAGTGCCAAGATCCGGCTGCTTCATTATAAGAATCAAAGGCAAACCTACATGTAAAAAAGCCAATGCTACATCCTTTATGTCGTTTAGAACTTTTTTCCTTTCCAGATACTTCGCCAGAGTTATAACTACGGCCAGTTTTGCAAATTCCGACGGTTGTAAACCGAATGAGCCTATCGGAATCCATCTTTGGGCCCCCATGCTTTCCCTGCCAATTATCATTACGGCTATCAACATGCACAAGTTTACGGCATAAATTACATTTGACCAATAGGCTATTGTATGGTAATCAATGGACATTATAAAAAACATGGCCAAAAGGCCAATACAAAACCACAAAAATTGCATTTTTGCATAATGAAAACTGCCGCCAGGAGAGGTGGCGTGAGTGGCGCTGCTAATTATCAATATGCTGAGTGTTGTTATTAACAGGATCAATATCAATATTGGATAATCGATATACTTCAATAATTTGCGGTTCATATATAATCCTCCCGAATACTCGATGACCATTATATCATAAAATAACAGCAATCATAAGAATTCATTTTCTCTTTTAGGAAGGTATATTTTCCCAGTACACATCAATTTCATCGCCGTCTTTTACAGGGCTTGCAAAACCGGCCTCGCATCCGTTTATTTTCATAACAATTTTACCAGACATGCTTTCAGGTTTAAAATCAATGATGTTAAAAATTTCACTTAAAATAATATCTTTTGGCTTTATGGTTATCGAGGCATTGTCAATTATGTCTTCTTCGGGAGAAGCAGACTTACCATTCATGATTATATCCGGATATAAGTCAAAATCCCGCCCGTTGATTTTAATTTTCATTTTATATTCATCGGAAATATAATCTGCTATTTTTGCCTTCCCGGGTTCTCCATCAACTGCTGGCTCAAATGTAATTATATCGCCATCGGAGATAATGGTGTCAAGCTCAGCCTTTTTACCGTTGACAATTATTTTTGCAGGTTTTGCCATTTTCCCCTTAACAACTTTTATCTGGCCATTAATCTTAAATGTCAATGCCATACCCGGCAAGCCATAAACTGATGACGGAGCAATTCCTGCATGAAGCAGTGCCTTCAGCACTGTAGGCCTGTCCTGCCCAAGAAGATTCACCGTAACATCATTTACTTTTACATTAATAAAAGAAAGGGTGGTCCCTTCCAACGCGTTTACAGCAATCCCCAGCGGAGTCACTGCAAACGGCCCCGAAAGTTCTTCTTCCCCCCTTATAAAAGTAATACTCTCCCTGGTTCTTATACCCACCCGTTCTTTCGGAAGGTCCAATTGAGACGCGATGCTTTCCATAAGGCCGGGCAACAAGCTGCCGCCCCCGACACATATCACCGCTGCCGGGGCTTTACCGTTTAAACTCATTATCTTGCGAGCAATTTCAGAAGACAGCTGATATATTGATGTTTTTATCGCATCAAGAATATCTTTTGCCCAAAGCTCATGGTTCTGACCTAAAATGTCCATAAAATTTACTGTTTTCATAGTCTGGAGCTCTCGCTTTACCCGCTCACCCTCAGTAAAATCGAGAAGATACGTTTCACAAATCTTTTCGGTTATCTCATCACCGGCAAGAGGAACCATACCATAAGCAAAAATGCTTCCTTCTTTTGATATGGCAATGTCTGAGGTTCCCGCGCCGATATCCACCAAGGCTATATTGAGTTTCTTCATTCCGGGGAGGATGACCACCGATCCAGCTGCTATCGGTTCCAGCGTTATGCTGTAAAGTTCAAGGTCACATCTTTTCAGGACAGTAAGCAAGCTTTCCACTACAGCCCTTGGAAGGAATGTGGCCACAATTTTCACTGAAATCGATCTTCCCTTTTGGCCTATAAGATTATCCAGCTCTTCATCTTCCAGATACCATTTTATAACGCTATACCCTACACAATGATAATCCGAAAAAGATTCTGAAGGATTTCTTCCAGACAGTGATTTTATGGCATTGGTCAGAGCGTCGGCTTTCAATCTGTCAATATCCTGCCGGGTAATTTCCACAAAAGGCGATGTGTTTTTAACCGCCACTGCTTCTACAGTATAGAGAGCTCTGCCCGCAGCGGCTACAGCAGCTTTTTCCAGCTTTTTGCCTAATTTCTTCTCGAGAGTGCCCTTTATTGCCCTGACACTTTCTGCCACAGCCTCTATATCATGTATTTGCCCGTCATACATAGCCCTGCCTTTGTGTTCCAGGACATCATGTGCAATAACTTCATAGCCATTTTCATTTTTTCTAACCACCAAGCCCACTACTGTCCTGGTCCCAATATCCAGGGCGAATACCTCCTGTCCCGCCTTCACGAAAAAATATCCTCCTTCAAATTTTAGCCAGGTGTTTCATCTTTCTTATAGGTATATTTGCTACCAAGGCTGGCACAGTTATTTCTTCATCTTTCTTCATTCGCGTGAGTTTAATTTCCATCCCGTCTTCTTCTATTTCCATGTAATCTGAAATAATGTTTATCAATTGGCTTTTGATCATTTCAAGAAATTTTGGCGAAACATTTGCTCTGTCGTGGACAAGTATCAAGCGCAGTCTTTCTTTAGCAATATCCTTACTGGAAACGTCTTCTCTGCCAAAAATCTTCAAAAAGTCCATTTAGCCCCATCCCCCTTTGCTGTACGGTTTTTTAATCCGAACAACATGCGAAGTTTATCCATAAAGGTCGGCTCAACCTCTTCCAAAGTCATCAAGGGAACTTCTTCTCCTTCGATGCGCCGAGTAATATTCCTGTAAGCCTGCCCCGCCCTCGATGATTCGTCGGCCACAGCAGGCTCCCCGCGATTGGTGGACACAACTATCTTCTCATCTTCAGGAACTACCCCCAGCAATTCTATTGCAAGAATATCTATCATATCGTCTATGCTCATCATGTCCCCGCGTTTTACCATATCTGGCCTTATTCTGTTTATCAAAAGTTTGGGTTCTTCAAAACCCGACGCTTCCAACAAACCAACTATTCTGTCCGCATCCCTTACGGCAGACACCTCTGGCGTCGTAACAATAATTGCTTTATCAGCTCCAGCTATAGCGTTTTTGAACCCCTGCTCTATTCCGGCAGGGCAGTCTATCAGCACATAATCAAACTCCTTGCGCAGTTCATCGCACAGCTTTTCCATTTGCTCAGGAGTTACAGCAGTTTTATCCTTGGTTTGAGCTGCAGGTAATAGATAAAGGTTTTCAAACCGCTTGTCCCTTATTAGCGCCTGCTTTAATCTACACAAACCATGGGTTACATCCACCAGATCATACACAATCCTGTTTTCCAATCCCATAACTACATCTAGGTTTCTCAGGCCGATATCTGCATCCACCATAACAACCTTCCTTTGCTTGTACAGAGCAAGGCCTGTTCCTATGTTTGCGGTTGTAGTTGTTTTCCCAACGCCTCCCTTCCCCGAAGTAATTACCAATACTTGACTCATTTGATCCCCTCCTGTTTTCGTTTTATGCTATTAAAATTTAATTGATAGTATGGCTCTATTACAATGGTTTTATCTTTCAAACGCGCGACTTCCGGGAATCGCGGCACCTCCTGTTTTTCCTCAGGAGGTCTGGATATAACACCTGCAATGCGCAGTTGAGTCGGTTGAAGCCGAAAGGCTGCTACAATTGCAGAAATATCGCCATCTGCCCCCGCATGTGCCATGCCTCTCAATACTCCCATAACCAAAATATCTCCACACGCTACAACCTCACTTCCCGGATTAACATCTCCCAGAATGACAACAGTCCCTTTGTAAGATATTTTCTGGCCTGACCTTATAGTCCTTTTTAAAAGTAATATAGGGCTACGGTATTGTTCCGGAAATATGTAGCTTCTTGGATATGGCTGTTTTTTCAGGCTCATATTATAATTCTTCAGAAGCTGTTCAAGCTTCATATACTCTTCGTCGCTCAAAAAACCATTTTTTACCTTCACTCGCGCTGTTCCCCCAGCAAAAAAATCCTTACCGCTCTCCAGTTTTTCATATATGAAATTTTTTACCCTTTCAAAATCACCATATCTTTCAATTATTATAGTAATACCGTCCCGCGTGCCTTTTATAACAACCGGGTCTAGAGCCATAACGCTTCCCTCCAACGCTTACATACCATAATTATTCTTCAAAAAATAGGTAAATCCTTCTTTTTATACGAAAAAAACCAGAATCTGTAAAGATCCCGGCTTTCACGGCTGTATCAAGTAATCTTCACTATCGGAATTATCATTAAGATGAAAATACTCCTCCAATATTGCTTTCGCTACAGGGCCACATGTGCTTCCTCCTGATCCAGCCTGTTCTATAAAAACGCTTATAGCAATTTGTGGATCATCAAAAGGTGCGAAAGCCACAAACCAGCCGTGTGGAGTCTTTGAAGTATTCCATTGAGCCGTACCGGTCTTTCCACCTAACGGTATCGGGAATTTTGCAAATACCGAATACGCAGTACCTCCGGGTGAAACAACCCCTTTCATGCCCTTTTTTATAATTTCAAAGGTTTTGGCAGATACGTTTAATTTTCCGGCTACTTCCGGTTTCTTTTCTAGCACCACATTCCCATCAGCATCTACAATAGATTTAATTATATGGGGCTTCATCCAATACCCGTTGTTTGCAATTGCAGCAACATAGTCTGCAATCTGAAGCGGGGTATAGCTGTGATATCCCTGACCTATAGCAGCATCCAAAGTCTCTGCTGGATACCACTTTTTATCTTCCGGCCTTTTAAAAACACTGCTTTTATAATCTCTGCCAGCCACAGTCCCGGCTTTCTCCGCCGGTAGCTCAATCCCTGTCAGCTTCCCCAAACCGTACATTTTTGCATATTTTTCTATATTGTCTATGCCCAAGCGCCTTCCCATTTCATAGAAAAATATATTACACGATTGAGCCAAAGCCTTCACAATATTTACATTGCCATGTCCACCTGGCTTCCAATCTTTTTTTGGGGCAATGGTCCAATAAACGCCTGAACAGTGAATAATTTCGCTTTCCGTTGTTACTTTTTCTTCCAGTGCTGCTGTAGCGGTTACCATCTTAAACACCGAACCTGGAGGATACGTTTCGGATATAGCCGTATTGATCATTGGTCTAAGCGGATTGTTGATAATGCTCTGCCATTCTTTTTGAGTAATTCCCCTAGCAAACATATTTGGGTCAAAATCCGGAATACTGACCATAGCCAAAACTTCGCCGGTTTTTACATTAAGGACCACCACAGCTCCCTTTTTTGCATTGGGAAAGGGATGGAATTTATCGGTCTGAAGTTTTATTAACTGTTCCCGCAAAGCGTTTTCTGCCACTTGCTGCAATCTGGCATCGATTGTGAGATAAACCGTGTCTCCGGGAACAGGAGGTTCTTCTCCCAAAACTTTTATGGGTTTGCCAGCGGAAGTTACTTCTACCTGTTGTCCACCATCTTTCCCTTTTAAATATGGCTCCAGCTCTTTTTCAAGCCCCATTTTCCCCACTAAATCGCCAGGCCTGTATCCCTTATCCTTAAGTGATTTAAGCTCTTGTTGATTTATTTCTCCCACATACCCATATATATGCGAACCTATATTTCCGTATAAATAGTTGCGTATGGGCTCTACTTCTATTACTACGCCCGGCAAACGTCTTTCCTCTATTTTTGAAACCGTCTGAAAATCCACATCGGTTTTTAAACGCACAGGCATGTATTTTTTATAACCCTGATCTCTTATTCTGTTTCTAAACGTGTCATAACAATATGTAACTAAAACCTGTGTTCCAGGCCTTAAATTAAGCTTTATCTTGCCGGTGGAAAAATCGATTTTCTCCGGCTTTATCTGTTTTCCAGAAGCTTTTTCGACCACTTTTACATCGTCTTCGTTTATTTTCCCGTCGCCATTCAAGTCCACAACCGGTATTTGGTTCAATGTTAATTCTGAATTGGCATCCAGTTCATATGGTTCATCCGATACTTCTGTAAAAAGGGGGATGTTTAAAATTTGGCTTAATGTTTGAAAAACTTTCTCCTGTTCATCCGGCTTTGAGTTTACATTCATGTACGATACCGTAAAGCTGGGGCGGTTATTGACAAGTTCTCTACCGTACCTGTCTTTAAATACCCCTCGTGGAGCCGTTACAGGAATCAACCTTATCCGGTTTTCCTGAGCCAGCTTTTCATATTCGCTGCCTCTGACAATCTGAAGCATTGAAAGGCCGGCTGTCAAAAACAAAAAAACACATGCCACTACAGCTGTAAAAACATATAATCGCCTTTCCAATTTTTTAATATCCACGGGTAATCCCCTCAAACTCAGTATTTCACGTTAAAGTAAAAATCGAAGAATTTTTCTATTTTTACTACTGCCATGTACACCAGCGGTGAAATGAGCATATTGGATAGCGCCGACGGCAGAACAATCGGGATGAAAAAATACCATGGTGGTCTTATCTGCCCAAAAATCAAGCTAAAGAAAATTAGAATAATATCATAAATCAGAGTCCCTAAAAAGGTAAAAATCATGGTTAAAAAAACCGGGCCCTTGAAAATATCCCTGGTAATATATCCCTGAATATATCCGCTTAAGAATTTTATGAGGGCGGCAAACCCCAACATTTTTCCGTATACTATATCTTCCAAAATGCCGTTTATAAAGCCCATAAAAGCACCCATGTTTTCCCCTTTTACCATGGCCGTACACAAAGCAAACACCAGCGGCAAATCCGGTTTTACCCATCTAATTTTAAATAGTTCCATTACAGTCGACTGTAAGACAACCGTCGTGCACATAATTAAAACATACGCTATCATCCTCAAGGATTCATGCCTCCCTGAGAGCCATTATGGTTTTTTATTACAAATACCTGTTCAAGTTTTTGAAAATCTACCTCGGGTTTTACTATGGCATATTGCATCAGGCCGTTAGTTTCTTTCTGCGCCTCCACTACTTCGCCTATAATAATTCCCTTCGGAATAAGCCCGCCCAATCCTGAAGATATTACCGTATCACCCTTAATAATATTTGCTTCCTGGGGTAGATATACCATTTTTATATATCCCATGGGGGCTGGTTCTATAGTGCCTTTTAATATGCCATTATCCCGGGTGCGCTCTATCATGGCACTGACAGAACACCTGTTGTCTGTAATGAGAATAACCTTTGAAAAATTTTTACCAGCACTCAATATATATCCTACCAAACCTTTATCGGTAATAACGGCCATATCCTTCTTTATGCCGCTTTCTTCTCCTTTGTCAATCAAAATTACATTAAACCAGTTCCCCGGTTCCCTTCCTATTACTTCTGCTGTTTCCAAGTCATATTGATAATTTCGCTGTTTTAAACCCAGTAAACTTCTAAGATTTATATTTTCTTTCTGATATTCCAGGAATTTTTGTTTGTATTGTTCCAGCTCTGCAACTTGCTTCTTGAGCTCCTCGTTTTGCTTTTTCAGAGCAAGTATATCTGGAATGGTGCCCAAACTCTCTTTTATAGCAGCGGTCGCAGTGGATAATACTTTTTGTGCAGGGCTTAGTATGGTTATTACTGGCGATTCTAATCTGCTGAAAAAAGATTGATTCTTAGAGGTATAATTAATTGTAAATATCAGCAAAAATAATACAATTACCAGAAGCCATAACCTTCTGCTTCTGAAAATGTTAAACAAACATACCACGCCCTCTAACCCACTTTTTTAGGAGAAATAAGCGCCCTTCTCCACGTATCCAATCCTTCTAACACTTTTCCGGTCCCGATAGCCACACAATCCAGCGGTTCTTCGGCAATATGCACCGGCATGCCTGTTTCCTTGCTCACTCTCTTATCCAATCCTGACAGCAGGGACCCACCCCCTGCCAGTATTATGCCTCTATCCATAATATCTGCCGCCAGTTCGGGAGGAGTCTTTTCTAAAGTTACTTTTATGGCATCAATAATACTATTGACGGGTTCAGCCAGGGCGGCCCTCACTTCCTCCGAAGTTACCGTAATGGTTTTGGGAAGGCCTGTTACAAGATCCCTGCCCCTTACTTCAACGGATTCTTCTTTGTCCCCTTCTGAAGCAGAACCTATGGAAATCTTAATTTCTTCCGCAGTGCGCTCACCAATCATTAGATTATATTCTTTTTTAATGTAATATACAATGGATTCATCCATCTCATCCCCACCAATGCGGATGGATTTACTGGTAACTATACCGCCAAGGGAAATAATAGCAACTTCGGTAGTACCGCCCCCTATGTCAACCACCATATTTCCGGTGGGTTCATTCACTTCGAGCCCGGCACCAATGGCGGCAGCCATCGGTTCCTCTATAAGATAAGCTTCTCTGGCACCTGCTTGGAGCGTTGCATCAATGACCGCTCTTTTTTCAACTTCGGTTACGCCAGAAGGAATTCCTACCACTACTCTAGGCTTAATAAAAGTCCTGCTGTTGAGCGCTCTTGAAATAAAATATTTTAACATGCTCTGAGTTGTGTCAAAATCCGCTATAACTCCGTCTTTCATGGGTCGAATGGCTATGATATTGCCAGGAGTACGACCTATCATTTGTTTTGCCTCGTCGCCTACAGCCAAAATTGCTCCTGTGTCTCTTTGAATGGCAACGACTGAAGGTTCCCTCAAAACTATGCCCTTTCCCTTTACGTGAACTAATGTATTTGCAGTACCTAAATCTATTCCTAAATCTCTTGACAGCATGTTGAAAAAAGATACCATGAAAATATTTTCCCCTTTCCAGTCGCATCGCGTTTATATTTATATTATTCCTTTTTCTCTCATACTAATATAAATCCCATTTCCTATTATAACATGATCTATTACATCGATTCCCAATAATTTGCCAGCATCCACCAATCTCTTTGTAATGGCCAGATCTTCACGGCTCGGAGTGGGATCTCCACTCGGATGGTTATGAACCAAAATTATAGAGGCGCTGCTTCTTCGTATAGCTGGTTTGAACACTTCACGGGGATGTACGATGGAAGAATTGAGGCTTCCCACAGATATTTCTTCTACCGAAATAACATGATTTTTTATATTCAGCAATATAACTTTAAAATGCTCTTTTTCTAAGAATCTCATCTCTTCCATTAGCAAATGTTTTACATCAGCAGGTGTATTTATTATGACAGGGTTTCGGCCTGAGTAAGATGAAATTCTGCGGCCCAGTTCTACAGCAGCTTTTATCTGAACAGACTTTGCAAGGCCTATGCCTCGTATCTTGGAAAGTTCTTCTATGCTGCAGTCAGCCACAAAAGCCAGCCCGGATTTTGTCCCATTCCCCTTTAATATTCTATGGGCCAGCATAAGAGCAGATTCAGAAGCTGTTCCAGTCCTTATCAAAACCGCCAACAATTCTGCATCGCTTAATACCTGCGCACCGTAACGCTCCATGCGTTCCCTCGGACGTTCTTCTTTGGGTAGATCTTTAATGGTCAAACTTTCCTCCACTTTATGATTTCCTCCCAAAATATTTAAAGTAATTCTATGCCAAATTTTAAAAGCATAGTGTTTAACTTAAATAGAGGCAGTCCTACAATATTATAATAACATCCTTCAATTTTCTCAATAAAAAGCGATCCCTTCCCCTGAATGCCATACGCCCCGGCTTTGTCAAAAGGTTCACCGGTATTAATATAATTTTTTATTTCTCTCGATGTAAGATTCTTAAACCTTACCCTGCTCTCTTCGTAATCCTTAATTTGCTTTCCCGACTCGGTATCGATAAGAGCCAAGCCTGTGTAAACATAATGCCATCGCCCGCTCAGAAGAGAAAGCATTTCTGCTGCCTGTTTACTGTCCTTGGGCTTCCCAAGAATTCGGCCATCTATGGCTACTATTGTGTCAGCACCCAGCACAAGGCTATCTTTATGCCGCATAGCCACGTTCATCGCTTTGCTTTCTGCCAGGTCTGCTGCAAGGATATGGGGCTGTGTGCTAGTGTCTATGTTTTCCTCCTCTGTGCTTGGCTCTACAGTAAAATCTATTCCGAGCTGAGATAAAAGAAATCTACGCCTAGGCGATGCTGATGCGAGAATTAGCTTCTTGTTTATCACGTTTACCGCCTGCCTCCTACATGCGTTGATACAAAATTAGACCGACAATCAATCCTATTGCCGCCGCCAAGTTCAGCGTTATGTTAAAACCAAAAGTAATGGTTGCAATACCCAGATCTAGTGTTGCAGGTGAAAGGCCTATATTTTTCCCATACGCGAGAATCGGCAGATATCGTTCAGTGATTTGTCCCAAAATGCCACCTATTATCATTCCAACCATTAAAATTATAATAAGCAATGTAGTACTACGATAACTTCGCCTCATTCTTTATTCTCTCCTTTCCCGGCAAATTGATTTTTAAAAGCGCAGCAAAAAGGTTTTTATATAAATAGGCAGCTGTAAAGCCTGTGAAAATACCGGTAAAAAGCCCAGTTACCATTAAAAACGGCAAATAAACATATAAGCCAAACGTTGAAAGCACAATGCATGCTACTGTTACCTGAGCAAAATTATGGGCAACCCCGCCGATAATGCTAATACCTACCAGGCTAAAAACTTTCTTAAAATATTTATAAAACAATGCCATCATCAAAGTACTCAATATGGCTCCCGAGAGGCTATACAATAGACTCGCTGCAGAACCCGTCAGCCCAGCACCTATAAGGCACCTTAATATGTTTACCATCAAGCCTTCCTTTAAACCATATATCACTATGGCCAAAAGGGATATTACATTGGCAAGGCCAAGCTTTGCACCGGGAATAGGAAAAGGAATTGGTATCATATTTTCTATGATATGAAGCACCAAACCACATGTCACAAGAAGGGAAAGAGATATCATTTTCCTGCGTTCTATCAATAGTATTCATCCTTTATATTCCAGTTTAGAAACTCACGCCATCCAGCTGATCATTTGGAGTGCTCTCGCTTTGAATTTTAATCACGACCCTGTTAGGCAGGCATACTATCATTTGCCCGGGTCGGCTTATCCATCCCTGATGCATGCAATCTTTATCCGGGCACGGAGAATAAAGCATTCTCACCTTATCTCTATTTATTTCCACTATGCTTTCTCCCATGATTCCAGGGACTTTTAGCTGCAATATGGGACCGCCCTTGCCCAGGGATATCTTCTGAAAAAGACGACCGTTAATTTCTATAACAGCATATGTTCTTTCGCCGCCGAAAGTGTACATCTGAAAGCCTGTAAATATCAAAACTGCGCTGACGATTATAAGCGCTATGAGTATCTTGTCTCCTTTTGTGAGCATCGAAATAACCCTGCCTGCTTTAATCTACACATAGTGTAACATTTTATTCCAATCAAAACAAGTGGAAAAATTGCCTAAGAAAAGTATAAAAAAAGATTTTATGAAGCAATCTATAAAACTTCATAAAATCCTGGTAAAGATTGTGGCTAAGATAAATTTAGACTTATTCCTTAACATCATATCCTGCATCTTCAATGGCTTTTTTTATGTCATCCAGTTTTACTTTTGATGGATCAAAAGATACATCCACTTTACCATGGCTTACTTCGGCTTCCACTTTAAAAATACCAGGCAAAGCTCCCACTGAGGTCTCTACGGCTTTTTTACAATGGGCGCAGGACATGCCTTCCACCTTGAGCGTAATATCAGATCTGACCGACTCGTTGTTACAACAACTGCACATTTTTCATTCCTCCAAACGTTTTAATATTGTGTTTAACAGCTCAGCTCTAAGTAAAGTTAAATTTATATACTCTTTAGGGGTATATTTATTTTAATTTAATTCTAAAAATAAGTCAAGCCGATTAATGTTAACTTTATTATTATTTCTAGTTGACAATTTGCCTGATCTGAGATATCATTCTACTTGATTTCAGTCTAAATTACATTCAAAGGAGAGTAGATAATTATGGGAAATCAAAATCAACCTTTCATTCAAACCCGCGAAATTCCTTTTATAGGACTTTTCGCAGCCTTAACGGCAGTATTAAGTTACATTGAAATCCCGCTGCCAGTTGTACCGATAACAGCCCAGACTCTGGGAGTAATGCTGGCGGGAAGCTTGCTTTCCCCAATTCCTGCATTTCTCAGCATGGTTTTGTTTTTGCTTCTAGGAGTGATAGGCCTTCCCGTATATGCGGGCGGCGCCAGCGGCATAGGCACTATCTTCGGTCCCACAGGAGGCTTTCTGCTGAGCTGGCCGGTGGCGGTATTTGTGATGGCACATCTTATGAAAAGGTTCAAACCCAGCTTCAGGAATGTTTTTATAATTAACATCGTGGGTGGAATATTGGTTGTTTATGGTATAGGAGTACCGTATCTTGCCCGAATAGCTCATCTCAATTTTACTTCTGCGCTTACTGTCGGAGCATTGCCTTTTATACCGGGCGACTTGGCAAAAGCCTTTATTTCGACGACTGTCTCCCTTGCTATCAGAAAAGCAAACAAAAATTTCTTTGATGACTATAATCGCTGCGGCAAAAGTTATGAATAACAAGTTTTTGCCCCGGGCTATTGCAAAAAATACATCCTAGGTATAAAATAATGTAAAGTAAATCTATCTTTTTTATATATGTTTTTAAGAAGGGGGGAAGGTGAATGATACTTCCCGCGGAAAAAAGTAACAGGTATTTGAGGCACACAATAATGCCAGAAATTGGTGCTTCGGGCCAGACGAGGCTGCTGGAATCGCATATAGCTGTATTTGCCAGTTCAGCCCGCTGTGTGGCGCCTTTGCTGTACTACTTGGTATCTTCCGGTTTAGGAAATATAAAATGTTTTATTGAAGGAATTGAAGGCATATCGCCCCTGGTGGAAAACTTGCGGGATTTAAATCCGGATGTAAATATCATCGAAATGATTGAACTCTCAGATGCAGCGGAAGTATTTCATAATTGTTCTGGAAATACAGAAAAAAATACGTCTTGCCGTATAATTTTCGGTAATTACGATTTTATAAAAAATATTATTAAAAGTATAAACAATATAAACGATCGTTGCAAAACGCATTATGTTCCTACTATTATAGCCGCTGTAGAAAACTGGCAGGGAATAATTCAGGCTGTCAAAAAACCCGAAAATACTTTTTTATTCAACAACACAGTTTCTGGGCATGCAATTATCTCAACAGCTCCCGCGAACAAGCTGGCTGTGGGATATTTGTTCTCCTGCTGCCTTGCCGGTGCCCTTGCAGCCATTGAATCCATAAAACTGTGCCTTAATATAGGAAATTTCTTGGAATGCCCGCTTTATTTTGATCTACTCACGATGAATTTTAAGAAGCTTAACGGCAATGACAATATCCCCAATGCACATCATCTTCCTTCTGAAGAAAAGCCGGATGATATTCAAAACAAAATCCTTGACTCCAAGGTGCTCATCGTGGGCACCGGCGGTCTCGGCTCTCCTGCGGCTTACGCCCTATCTCTTTCCGGGGTGGGCAGTTTAGGATTGGTGGACAGCGACAGGGTGGAAATCAGCAACCTTAACCGTCAGATACTTCATTCCACTTCCCGCATAGGAACACCTAAAGTAAAATCTGCAGAAGTATTTATCCGAAAATTGAACCCTAACATAAATGTAATTACATACGAAACGCGCTTTACAAAATCCAATGCCATGCGAATAATAAGGGATTATGATGTTATAATAGATGGAGTAGACAACCTCCCCACGCGATACCTTCTAAACGACTCGTGCTTTTTCGCTGAAAAAACGCTGGTCGAAGCCGGAGTGCTCAGGTTTGAAGGCCTGGGAATGACTTTGGTCCCCAAAAAAGGCCACTGTTACCGATGCATATTTCCCGAACCGCCGCCTGCCAACAGCATTCCGTCATGTTCACAAGCCGGAATTCTTGGGCCTGTGCCCGGAGTGATGGGATTCATTGAAGCAGCAGAAGCCTTTAAATTGTTAGCTGGGATAGGTAAAACTTTACAGAGCCAGTTACTCATATTCGACGCATTAGACCTGGATTTTAGAATCACACAAGTTAAGCGAGATGAAAACTGTCCTCTTTGCGGCGAAATGCCTTCTATAAAAGAGCCTATAGAATATGAAATATAAAACCATTTAACGTCATTTACAGGCAGCGGTCTTTGATTTGCTTCACCTTTTAATAACCATTCGTTTTAATACTGTAAAAGGAGATGAGGTAAATGAATAATAAATACAGCATTATCAATGATTCCATTCTCGATCTCATCGGTAAAACACCCATGGTAAAACTTTCCCGCCTTTCGCCGAAAGGAGGAGCCACCATTGTCGGAAAACTTGAGTCTTTCAATCCAGGCGGCAGTATCAAAGACCGAATAGCTCTTAATATGATAAACGATGCAGAGCAAAAGGGCATTTTAAAGCCGGGTTCCACGGTGATAGAGCCCACCAGCGGTAATACAGGAATAGGTCTTGCCATGGTTTGTGCAGTGAAAGGTTATAAACTTTTGCTAGTAATGCCGTCTTCCATGAGCGTAGAACGCAGGAAGCTTCTAAAATCTTACGGAGCCGATTTTGTTCTGACGCCTCCGGAGTTGGGAATGAAAGGTGCTGTTGATAAGGCGATGGAACTCGTAAGCCAGAACAAAGATTATTTTATGCCCCAGCAATTTGAAAACCCTGCAAACCCTGCAATACACGAAAAAACCACTGCAATGGAAATTCTTGAACAGACCGGTGGCAAAATCAACGCCTTTGTAGCCGGAGTTGGAACCGGCGGAACTTTAACTGGGGTCGGCAGGGTTTTGAAAAAACAAATTCCGGGCATTAGAGTTATCGCTGTAGAACCTGCCGATTCTCCAGTGCTTTCCGGAGGAAGGCCGGGCTCTCACAAGATTCAGGGAATAGGGGCTGGTTTTGTACCTAAGGTTATGGATGTATCGTTGGTGGATGAAATAATTACCGTCGAAAGCGAAGATGCTTATGAGACAGTCCGGAAACTTGCCGTAGCAGAAGGCATACTGTCTGGTATATCCTCCGGCGCTGCGGTTTTCGCTGCACAAAAAGTTGCAAAAGCTTTTAAGCCCGGTGATACAGTAGTGGCGATACTGCCTGATACTGGTGAAAGATATTTGAGTGTAGATGGTTTATTCTTTGAAGAATGAAGTTATGATGCCTCCTCACCGCCCTGGTTTGTTCCAAGAAACTGGCTGTTATAGAGGTCGGCATAAAATCCTCCTCTTGCCAGAAGTTCCTTATGGTTGCCTTGTTCTATGATTCTGCCATGATTCATTACTAGTATCAAATCTGCATCGCGGATTGTGGAGAGCCTGTGGGCAATCACAAAACTCGTCCTGCCTTTCATAAGATTTGACATGGCTTTTTGTATTAATATCTCTGTCCGCGTGTCAATATTGCTCGTAGCTTCATCAAGAATAAGCATTGGTGGATCGGCTAGTATTGCCCGCGCAATAGTCAAAAGTTGTTTCTGCCCCTGTGAAATATTTGAGGCTTCCTCATTGATAATAGTGTTATAACCCTCGGGAAGGGTTCTGATAAAGTGATCCGCGTGAGCCGCTTTTGCCGCGCGGATTACTTCTTCTTCTGTAGCATCTTCCCGTCCATAAGCAATATTATCCATTATTGAGCCATTAAAAAGCCAGGTATCCTGAAGCACCATACCAAACATCCTGCGCAAATCCCCTCTTTTTAAGTCTCTAATATCAATTCCGTCAATAGTAATTTTTCCCTTATTGACCTCATAAAAACGCATCAATAGGTTGACAAGCGTAGTTTTACCCGCGCCGGTCGGCCCCACAATAGCAACGGTTTGACCTGGTTTTACACAAATATTCAAATCCTCGATAAGAGGTACACCACGCTTATAACTAAAGCTAACATGCTCAAAGTTTACCTCTCCTTCTGGAAAATTAATAACGACTGCATCCTCCTTTTCTGGAATTTCCTCCACCTCATCCAGAACTTCGAAAACGCGTTCCGCTGAAGCAACGGTGGATTGAATAATATTTGCAATATTAGCCGTCTGTACAATAGGCTGCGTGAACTGCCTCATATACTGTATAAACGCCTGAATATCTCCTATTTCTATTTTGCTTTTCGCCACCATGAAGCCGCCGACCACGCAGACGATAACATACCCAATATTGCTCACAAAATTCAGAGCCGGGAAAATAACTCCAGACATAAACTGAGCCTTCCAGCCGGCAGTAAAAAGTTTTTCGTTCACCTCTTTAAACTTTCTAATGGAATCCTCTTCATGTCCGAAGGCTTTTACCACTTTGTGACCGGTATACATTTCCTCCACATGGCCATTCAATATTCCCAGCACCTTCTGTTGTTCCGCAAAAAACTTCTGCGAATTTTTGGCTATCATCGAAGTAATAAATGCACTGGCAGGCAGAGTAAAAAGCGCAATCAACGTCATCAAGGGGCTTATTGAAAGCATCATTATCAATATGCCTATAATAGTAACCACAGAAGTTATCAATTGAGTTAAGCTCTGCTGCAATGTTGTGGCAATATTATCCATGTCGTTGGTCACACGGCTTAAAATTTCTCCATGAGTACGGGTATCAAAATACCTCAGCGGCAGCCGGTCAAGTTTTTCCTTAACATCGTTACGCATTTTGAACACGGTCTTCTGCGAAACATCCGCCATTATATAAGACATTAAAAAACTTAATAATGCACTAATAACATACAATCCCACCAATAAAATCAATATACGGCCGATATAGGGAAAATCTATCCTCGGAACCGGCTGCCGTTTCAACTTTTCTATGAATGATGCTGGCATTTTCTTCTGGATCGCCAGCATCAACTGGTAATAGTACGTATATCTTGCGAGAATTCCTTCACCGAGCTTGGTGGTAGCCTTGCCCATTATTTTTGGGCCTGAAATCCCAAAAACCGTACTGGCAATCGCCAGTAAAAACACCGTTAAAAAACGAATTTTCTCGGGTTTTAAATATTCTATAAGGCGCATCAGCGTGCCTTTAAAATCTTTAGCCTTCTGGACCGGCATGCCGATTCCCGGCCCTCTGCCGAAATATCTTCCTGGCCTTGTAGCACCAGCCCGTAGACTGGATTGTCCAGATGACGGCATTTCATTTTCCGGTTCCCGCCTATTATCGCTCATGCTGTTTCCTCCTCCGACAGCTGCGAGTAAACTAGCTCACGATAAACATCACAGTTTTCCATAAGCGTTTTATGTTTCCCGACTCCTGCTACTTTCCCTTCATCCAAAACAACGATTTTGTCTGCATCCATTACCGTGCTGACGCGTTGCGTAACAATAATCAAAGTGGCATCTCTCGTTTCCCTTTTAAGGGCTGCCCGCAGGCGTGCATCCGTTTTATAGTCAAGTGCGGAAAAGCTTTCGTCAAAAATGTAGATTTGCGGCTTTCTGACCAAAGCGCGTGCAATAGAAAGGCGCTGTTTTTGACCGCCCGATAAATTGGTGCCACCTTGAGAAACTTCAGCATTATAACCTTCCTTCATATCACAAATAAATTCGCTGGCCTGAGCAACTTCAGCTGCATGCCTCACTTCTTCATCCGTAGCGTCTTTCTTGCCGTATCTAATGTTATCAGCAATAGTGCCCGTAAAAAGAACGGGAGATTGAGGCACGAGAGCGATTCTGGCCCTTAATTCTTTTTGTTTCATATCCCTGACATCCACTCCATCTATCATAACACTTCCGCTGTCTGCGTCATAAAAACGGGGAATAAGATTTACCAATGTGGATTTCCCAGAACCTGTGCCTCCAATAATTGCTGTCGTTTCACCTGGGTTTGCTGTAAAGGAAATATTGCTGAGAACTGGTTGCTCTGCTCCGGGATAACTAAACGTAACATTTTTAAATTCCACTAAACCCTTTTTTTCATCAGGCTTTTTAGGATGCTTTGGATCATTTATCTCTGGAGTCATATCAAGCACCTCGTTAATCCTCGCTGCAGAAGCCTGGGCCCGGGGAATCATAACAAACATGATGGAAACCATAATCAGCGAAAACATTATCTGCATTGCATATTGAAGAAAAGCCATCATATCCCCCAATTCCAGTTTGCCTAGATCTATGCGCAGGCCGGCGAACCAAATGATTGAAACAGACGTCAAATTCATAAACAGCATCATCAACGGCTGTATAGCAGCCATTATTTTATTTGCCTTTATTGCAGTCTGCGTCAAATCACTGTTTGCTTCTATAAATCTTCTCTTCTCGCTATACTGCCGGTTAAATGCCCGGATCACTCGAATGCCTGTGAGATTTTCGCGAAGAATGAGATTCACTTTATCCAGCTTTTTCTGTAACGCCTGAAAAATGGGGACTATAATGCTTGCAAAAAAACCGATTACTGCCATGAGTATAGGCAGGACAACGGCCAAAATTATAGTGAGCATTTTGTCTTTTGACATTGCCATTATTATGCCGCCGATACACATAATCGGCGCGTATATCATAAAGCGCATCATCATTACCAGTACCGTCTGAATTTGCATAATATCGTTTGTCGTCCTAGTAATCAGCGATGCAGTGCCGATTCTGTCAAACTCATGGAGAGAATAACTTTCCACTCTGGAAAAAACCATGTTTCTAAGGTCTCTTCCGAAACCCACCGCAGTAATAGAGGATAACAAGCTTCCTAAAATAGCACATAAAGAGCTTGCCAATGCTACAAGAAGCATATATTTACCGTATCTCAAAATATAAGATGTATTTCCTTTCATCATTCCGTTGTTTACAATATCCGACATTAAAGTCGGCAGGTAAAGCTCTGCCATAGCCTGGCCAAACATAAATATTAAAATAAATGTTATCAGCCCAATATAAGGTCTTAAAAATTTGAATAACTTCAACATAATGTTTTTCTCATCCCCAGTCGGCATAGCTGTCAGAAATATGCACAAAATCCATATGCTCAATTACACTTTTGTGATTCGAAAAGCTTTTTTATCGTTTTAAATCCTTCAATTATTTTATCTATTTCTTCTGGCGTTCCTTTACTGATAATATTGACAAGGCTTTCCTCCACTTTTTTATGAAAATCCTTGTGAATTTCTTCAAAATCCGAACATAAACTTACATACACCACCCTCCTATCTTCGATGCTTCGTTCTCTTGTCACAATGCCCTGTTTCTCAAGCCTGTCGATAATGCCTGACACTGTACTGTTAGATAATCCCAATCTGTCACTCAATTCACTTATCTTCATTTTCCCAAATTTGCTTAAAATCCCGATCACCATGCTCTGAGGCATGGTCAAACCCATACCTTCTACGCATTTACCCATATGATGCCTGAAAAGCGTCATTACTTCTTTAAAAAGTCTCGCCACTTCCACACTTCGGTTTATATCCACCAGTATTCACCTCTTTTGGTAATTAATACACATTTACAAGCATCCTATCGAAAAGGCTTCCGACATTCGTGACGGCAACTTTTTCACCTACGCTAAGCCCTTTTAATACCTCTACTTCGCTATCATTTTTAAGCCCTACCGTCACAGGGCGTTTTAAAGCCATATCATTTTTAATTACATATACGTAACTTAAGCCGTTATTTTGAACAACCGCCGCTGCTGGCACGACAACCCCTTCGGTGGAACTGATATTTATAGATGCATGCGCTGAAAGGCCAGCCTTCAGTTCTCCAGGGTTTTTAATGCTTATCTCCACAGGAAAATACTCGCCAGAACTTACCGCCATTGGACCTATTTGTTCAATTGTGCCCTCAAAAATATTGTTAGAAAATGCATCCACGGATACGTCTATTTTTTGACCTTTTCGCAACAACGGCACTGATTGCTGAGGCACAATCCCCTTCAGCTTTAACGTCGATATATCTGCTATAGTTAACAGCACAACGCCTGGAGATGCAATTTCACCGGGATTAATGTTGCGATTGGTAATTATACCACTTATGGGGCTGGTTATAATAGCATTGTCTAGTTGTACCTTTATATTGTTAATATTTGCTTTGGCAGTGTTAACGGATGCTTCTGCCTGTTTTTGTGCAGAACCTGCTGCGATTTCATACTGTTTTTTTGCAAGTTCAAGTTTGGTTGTGGCATCGTCCAATTGACTCTGAGAAGCAGCTGAAGATTCATAAAGGACTTTAATGCGTTCATATGCTTTTTGTGCTGCATCCAGATTTATTTTGGCCTGATCCGCTTGATCTTTTGCCGCCTGGACCGCTGCTTCAGCTGACTGCAATGCTGCTTGTGCCTGCTGAAGCTGAGCTTCCAAAGCTCTGGTATCCAACGTGATTAACGTATCTTTCGCTTTTACCATACTGCCAACATCAAAATAGAGCCTTTCAACCTGCCCCGACATCTTGCTTGCTATATTTACAGTTTTTGCTGGAATTAAAACCCCTGTAACATTTAAAGTCGCCTGAAATTTATGTTTATCAGCCACCACAATCTTAACGCTCACTGTATTTTTGCTGTCTGCGGTCTTTTTGGAGCAACCGGATGAAACTAACATGAGTAAAGTTGCCATTAAAAGCGCCAGAAAAATCCTTTGCTTTTTTTCATTCTTTCCACCCCGATTTACTATTTGATATGAATTCTTACTGTGGCATTCATGCCGGGCATTAATTTCAAATTGGATTCATTCACAATATTTATTCTTACAGGTATCAACTGCGTCACTTTAGAAAATTCGCCGCTGGTATTTAAAGTTGGAAACACAGAAAAAACTGATTCCGTTGCTTCTCCTATGTTATCCACAAAGCCAGTAAAATGTCTGCCAGGATAGGCATCAATTCCTATATCCACTTTCTGGCCCTGCTTTATTTTGAATATACTGGTTTCCTCGACATTTGCTTTTATATACATATTTGAAATATCTGCTATGGTCGCCAGCTCCATACCTGGAGACACCACTTCACCCCTCATTACATCCGACTGAATGACTTTCCCATCAATAGGAGATTTAATATCTGCCTTTGAAATTATTGCATCAGCCGTAGAGCTCAACGCCTGAGAGTTAATAGCAGTGTTTGTGATAAGCGAACTTATGTCTAACTTTCCAAGTATCTGCCCTGCTTTAACATTATCTCCCACTTTTACATTCCACTCTGAAATCTTTCCTGTAACCTCCGGAGTTACGGTAACCATATCGGCTGATACCTGTGCATTTTCTGTCGTAAAAAAGTGGCTTTCTTCATAAAAATAGTAAGACAATCCAATGATACCCCCTGTCAAAACTACGATAGCCAATATAATTGTTGCTGTTTTCACTTTCTTCATCTTATCGACCACCCTCTGTTAATTTTTTCAAGTTTAAAACGAAATTCTACACCAATCTAAAATAGGTACTTTTAAATTCATATGAACAGAAAGGCTTATTCCATGAAAATATTATTTCTTGTACTAATATTCCCTATGCTAATATTTATGATATTTATATTTCGCCTAAGAACTATTTGATATTATAATACCAAGTCATGCCTTATGTCAATATTATGGCAAGATTGCTGGAACCGAAAAAAAAGCTTCGGCATAATATACTATTGAAAGAGGCTTCAATAATGCGATGGGAGGAATGCATATGAGCACTTTTGACGATATAAATAGAGATTATCACATGGATTCAAAACTTGCTGAGGCTTATGTGCCCATGCAGATGTACGGCGAGATTTTTGATTTGAGGGCAGCACTTTGTCACGGGACTCTTTTCCCAGAGCTGTACAGACCCTATCCCAGAAGAACATCAGAATAAAAAAGATGGAGGTGAACAATATGCCGCTCAACACTCCCGGCAATATGATAGAAATGTTAAAAGAAATACAGGCAGTGGACTTTGGAGTATACGAACTTGCCCTTTTTCTGGATACTCATCCCGAAGACCGTCAGGCTTTGGATGAGCACAACAAGCTGGTTAGGAAATCTTATCAGCTAAAAACCGGCTATGAAGAAAAATACGGTCCTCTTCGGTTGGATTCCCTGTCCCAATATCCTTATCAATATGTAAAAGAACCATGGCCTTGGGAAATAGTATACTAGTGAGGGGAGGGAAACCCAATGTGGTACTACGAAAAAAAGCTGGAATACCCGGCCAATGTTTCCAGAACCGATATTACTATGGCAAAATTCCTGTATGCACAATACGGCGGCCCTGATAGCGAACTTTCCGCTGCAGTAAGGTACCTTACTCAGCGCTACACGATGCCTATACCTCAGGCAAAAGCTGTTTTAACCGATATTGGGACCGAAGAGCTCGCCCACTGGGAAATCATAGGCACTTTAATATATAAACTCACCGAAGGTGCCACGCCGGAACAGCTTCGCAGAGCCGGCGTGGGCGACCACTATGCCCAACACGATAAAGCCCTCTATCCTCAAGGCGCATCCGGCGTTCCATGGACTGCCGCATATGTTCAGGCTACCGGAGACCCCATAGCCGACCTGCATGAAGACATGGCTGCTGAACAAAAGGCTCGCGCTGCCTATGAACGCCTAATAAATTTAACTGACGACGCCGGAGTAATAGCTACACTATCCTTCCTAAGGGAACGGGAAGTGGTGCACTTCCAGAGATTCGGAGAAACCCTTATGCTGGTTAGGGAACATATGATGAATAAACACATATATTAAGTAAAGGCAAAAAAAATAAGCAGAACTAACCTGCTGGATTTTAGGATAACACTTCAAGCAGATGCTGAACGCCAGTTGTCAGGTGCGCGATTAAACACATTACCCTTAGCATTTTGTTTAATCAAGGCTTCTGACATCTGGCTTTTACAGGACTGGCAGACATACCATACCTTATTTTTCAGGTTTCGGGTTTAAACCTTCTGAGCCTCAGAGCATTGGTGACCACCGATACCGAACTGAATGCCATGGCACCTCCGGCTATGGCCGGGCTTAAAAAGCCCAGAGCAGCAAAGGGTATGCCTATTGCATTATAAATAAACGCCCAGAAAAGGTTTTGCTTTATATTCCTCATTGTGGCACGGCTCAGTTTTATGGCTGTAACTATTCCCCTCAGGTCACCGCTCATCAATGTGATATCAGCAGCCTCCATCGCCACATCGGTGCCGGTTCCTATCGCTATGCCCACATCTGCCGCAGCCAGAGCCGGGGCGTCATTGATGCCGTCACCCACCATCGCTGTGAGCTTGCCCTGTGCTTTTATTTTTTCCAGTTCTCGAGCTTTATTCTCCGGCAATACTTCAGCCAGGACGTTTTCTATTCCAACCTGCCTTGCAATGGCACTGGCAGTCCGTTTATTGTCGCCGGTAATCATCCACACTTCAATACCCATTTTCTTCAGTTCATCTATTGCCTCTTTGGAGTGTTCCTTCACGGTATCAGCCACAGCCACAATGCCTTCAATCCTCCCGTCGACGGCCATTATCATGGCAGTCTTTCCTTCATCTTCCAGTTTTGCCAGCAAGGTTTCAATGCCGTCAGTGAGAAGGTTTTGTCTTGCCATAAGCCGCCGGTTGCCAAAATATACATCTTTTCCCTGTATTTTTGAGTATATTCCATGCCCGGGTATGGCTTCAAAACTGTCAGGGTCGGGAATGTCTAAATTTTTCTCCTTTGCTTTGCCAACGATGGCTTCACCCAGAGGATGTTCGGAATTTTTCTCGGAAATGGCGGCAAAGGTTATGAGTTCTTCGGGTTTCATGTCTCCCAGAGATACTATATCGGTGACTTCGGGCTTTCCTCTGGTGATGGTCCCGGTTTTATCAAGGACGATAGCTCTTATTTTATGGGCGCGCTCCAGATGTTCCCCGCCCTTTATCAGCACACCGTATTCCGCCCCCTTGCCGGTACCCACCATGACCGAAGTAGGGGTAGCCAAACCCAGAGCGCAAGGGCACGCTATAACAAGGACTGAAACCGCATTGATAAGCCCTGCAGTAAAGTTGTCAAAGATGAGATACCATACTCCAAAAGAAACGGCTGCTATAACTATTACTGCCGGCACAAAAACTCCGGATATTTGATCTGCCAGTTTCTGTATAGGAGCCTTGGAACCTTGAGCTTCTTCCACCATCTTTATAATCTGAGCCAGGGCCGTATCCTTTCCCACCTTTCTAGCCTCAAGCTTAAAGCTGCCGGTCTTGTTCAACGTTGCCCCCACCACTTCGTCTCCCGCTTTCTTCTCCACAGGAATGCTCTCCCCGGTTAGCATGGATTCATCCACTGATGAATACCCTTCTATTATCTTACCGTCCACAGGTATTTTTTCCCCAGGTCTTACCACCACTATGTCTCCCACTTCTACTTCTTCTACCGGAATATCCATTTCCTGATTATTCCTTATTACCCGGGCAGTCTTGGCCTGCAAGCCCACCAGCTTTTTGATGGCCTCGGAAGTCCTGCCTTTGGCCAGGGCTTCCAAATACTTGCCAAGAGTGATTAGTGTAATAATGACTCCAGACGCTTCAAAATACAGGTAATTATGAATCATTTCCACTGGCTGGGTAAACATATTATATAGGCTGTAGAAAAATGCTGCAGATGTGCCCATGGCTATCAATACATCCATATTGGCAGTGCCATTTTTCAAGTTATGATAAGCACCGCGATAATATTTAAAACCAATGACAAACTGAACCGGGGCTGAAAGTGCTATTTGGAACCACGGATTATCGAAGACTCCTCCGGGTTTACCCATTATTCTCAAGATCATGGACATAACCAGCGGTGCCGAAAGTATGGCGGAAATAACCACTAGCCGTCCCAGAGATTTTATTTCCCTATCCCGCTCCTTTTTTTCTTGGTCTTGCATTGCTTCGGTTTTTTCGTAGGCGTCATATCCTATATTGCGAACGGCTTTAATCAGATTTTTTATGTCTGTATCACTGCTGTTGTATTCTACTATGGCAGTCTCAGCAGCAAAATTCACTGAAGCATTATAAACTCCCAGCTGTTTTGCAAGGGTTCTTTCGATCCTTGCAGCACAAGAGGCACATGTCATATTCTTCAGCCCTAGCTCTGCTTTATCCAGCACCACGTCATATCCTACATCTTTTATCTTCTGGATAAATTCATTAATAGCAACTTTGCTCGGATCGTATGTTATATTGGCTTTTTCGGTCGCAAAATTTACATTAACTTGCAAAACCCCTTGCATTCTTGATATAGCCTTTTCTATCCTAGCAGCGCAGGCGGTACAGGTCATACCCTTTATCCTGATTACTGTTTTTGACACCCCGTTCAGCATGTCAAAGCCATCCTTTTGATTATACCCCTATAGGGTATATATACCTTTAATTTATCACCCCTTTGTTTTCTTGTCAAGCCGGTTTGTTTTGTTTCCATTTGCATCCACAAGCGTTTTTATCCCTTCCCACGCATGATAAGAACTCCTTACAAGAGGACCTGCAGCAACATATTTAAACCCTAAATTATATCCTATTTCCTTATACCTTTCAAACTGTTCTGGGATTATATATTCGGCAACTTCTATGTGCTCTTTCGATGGCCTCAAGTACTGACCTATCGTCATCATGTCGCAGTTTACTTTTCTCAAGTCTTTCATGACATTAATGACTTCGTCCTCGGTTTCACCCAAGCCCACCATGATTCCCGATTTGGTATGAATATTTCCATCTAACTCTTTTACTCTCTTTAAAAGACTCAATGACCTCTCATAACTTGCCTGAGGCCGAACTTTCGGGTAAAGCCTCGGGACCGTCTCAACATTGTGGTTTATAATTTCTGGTCGAGCATTTACCACAGTCTTTATAGCCTCGTCTTCCCCCCTAAAGTCGGATACGAGTACTTCTACCGTAAGACTTGGTATTTTTTTTAGCTCGTCAATAGTCTTTGCAAAATGGGATGCACCGCCATCGGGTATATCGTCTCTAGTTACACACGTGACCACCACATGTTTTAACCCCAGTTTCTTCGCTGCCTCTGCCACTCTCTTCGGTTCACCCTCATCAAGCGGCTCCGGCCGGCCCTTGCTTACTGCACAGAACCTGCAGCTTCGGGTACAAATATTTCCCATTATCATAAATGTTGCTGTCTTTTTAGCAAAACATTCGCTGATATTGGGACAATCGGCGCTCTGGCATACGGTGTTTAAAGACATTTCTTTTAAAAAATCCTGCATTAGCTTTAGTTCTTTGTGAGAAATCTTTACCTTCAGCCATTCAGGCTTTTTCATTATGTATTCCTCCTATTCCAGATCTTTCAGTGTTATTTCCTCAATTTCAGCCTCAAATACCTCCTTGAATTTATCGACCATTCTATTTAGCACTTCCCCTATGCCGTCCTTCACTCCCAGCTTTTCCAGCGAAGTGACTCCATAATTCGTTATACCGCACGGATTTATGAATTTAAAATAGTCCAGGTCAGTAGTTACATTAAAGGCTATACCATGCCATGTTATCCATCGGCTTATGGCCGCTCCTACGGCACAAATTTTTTCATCCCCTACCCATACTCCCCTGTATTTATCCTTCCTGCCGGCCTCAATTGCATAAACCGCTAAAAGCCTTATAATTACCTCTTCAAGCATATAAACATAAAGATGCACGTCTTTCTTCCATTTGTTAAGGTTTAAAATGGGGTATGCCACAATCTGCCCCGGACCGTGAAATGTAATATTCCCTCCCCTTTCGGTGCGATATATTTTGGCCTTTTTTTCAAGTTCGTCAATCGATATCAATACGTTTTCAAAACCTCCGGCTCTCCCTACGGTGTATACAGGAGGGTGCTGCAAAGTAATCAATATTCCATCTGAAAAACCTTGACTTACCTTATCCCTAGCCTTAATCTGTATATCCCTGGCTTCCAGGTAAGGTGTCAAACCCAATCTCAATAGCTTAACATCATGCAAGTTTTACCATCTCCTAAAAAATAAATTTTTTTTGTTGCTTTTTTAGATTTTGGCTTGGTGTAAAAACCAAGTCCGTTGCCGAAGATGCCTGGCAAAAAAGTAACTTGCGAATCAAAATTAGATTTGTATTGAAATAATAATTATTAATATTATATTGGTGTATTAAAAGTATATTTTAGAAACTCTTGAATTTAATATATTTTTACAGCAGGCTAAAGTCAAGTTATTTTATTTCTTTGCTTTAAAAAAGACCTTATTAAATATCGATGAGGTTTTATAAAAATATAAATAGCTTGAATGTAATTTAAATCTATGTTAAAGTTTAGTAGAAAGCGTTTTTGACCGTAGAGGTTTGTCAGGGGGTATTCACGTGACCAAAAACATATGGGAAAAAATAGATTCCGAGCAGGAACTTAACCACGAAGAACTTTGCAGCTTGCTGGCTATGGAAAATGCTGAACAGCTGGAACTTCTTTATCAAAAAGCGGATAAAATTAGAAAAAAATATGTGGGAGATGAAGTTCATCTCAGGGGATTAATAGAATTTTCCAATTACTGCAGAAACAACTGCCTGTATTGCGGCATTCGCCGGGATAATAAAAAGATAAAGCGCTACCGCATGCAAATCGATGAAATTTTGGATACAGCCATTCTGGCTGCAAACTTGGGCTATAAAACTGTGGTGTTGCAATCGGGCGAAGATATGTATTACACCACAGATAAGCTGGTGGAGCTTATAAGGTTTATTAAAAAGAATGCTGATGTAGCCATTACATTGAGTATAGGCGAGCGCTCTTATGAGGACTACGCACGTTTCTTTGAAGCCGGAGCAGATAGGTACCTCATAAGATTTGAAACTTCAAACCCAGAGCTTTATGCGAAACTTCACCCCGACTCAAGTTTTGAAAACCGCATGAAAATATTGAATTGGTTAAAACAAATAGGATATCAGACCGGTTCAGGGGTAATGATAGGACTTCCCGGACAAAGCATAGAAGATTTAGCCCGGGATATTTTAAAATTTAAGGAACTCGATCTCGACATGATAGGCGTTGGCCCATACATTTGTCATCCAGACACACCCCTGGCTGGAAATCCCAACGGTACCGCTGAGATGACTCTCAAAGTAATAGCATTGACAAGAATTGTTACCAAAAATACCCATATACCTGCCACTACAGCTCTTGCCACCCTCAGGCCTGCCGACGGCAGGGAAAAAGCTCTTAAAGCCGGAGCCAACGTGATTATGCCCAATGTATCCCCTATAAAATACCGCGAGTATTATGAGCTTTACCCTAACAAAATATGTATCCGGGAAACCGAAAGACAGTGCAACGACTGCATCAAGAGGCGAATTTACTCTATAGGTCGGACCATAAGCAAAGGGTATGGACATTCTTTAAAGAAAAAAACAGATAATGCCATAGCTTTTTAAGTATGTAAAAATGAATCTCCTTTTTCTTTTTAAAATATCAGGATTCGGGTATAAAAATTAAGTCCGCTGCCGGAGATGGCCCGGCAAGAAAGGACTTTTTACACCGGAACCATATCAATAATTTTTATAACTGATTTAAAAGTTTAAAAACCATTGGCTATACGCCAATGGTTTTAATCACTAATCATATAATTTGAAAAGTGCCTGGGTTCCGCTGTTTTCCTCTCCTTTGGCAGCAAGCTTCTCATACAAAGACAGGGCAAGGGCAAGGCCCGGTAGTTCAAGTCCCATTTCTTTCGCCGATTCCAGAGCAATTTTCATATCCTTGATAAAGTGTTTTACATAAAAGCCAGGAGCAAAATCGCCTTTTATCATCCTTGGAGCCAGGTTACTCAACGACCAGCTGCCGGCCGCTCCGGATTCTATGCTCTTTAAAACCCTCAGAGGATCAAGCCCAGCTTTTTTAGCATACGCTATGGCTTCGCATACTCCTATCATTCCTGATGCAATGGCTATCTGGTTGCACATTTTTGTATACTGACCGGCACCCGGTCCCCCTTGAAGCACTATATTTTTACCCATAATCTCTAATATGGGCTTTACCGTTTCAAAAGCTTCCGGCTCTCCTCCAACCATTATGGATAATCGTGCTTCCCTGGCACCGATATCCCCACCGGACACCGGTGCATCCATGGCATATAACCCTCTTGCCCGGGCTTCTTCGTAAATCCTTTTTGCCAACATTGGGCTGGATGTAGTCATATCTATAAGATAAGATCCCGGTTTTGCATGGTTTATTATTCCGTTTTCGCTCAAGTAAATTTCTTCCACGTCTTTGGGATATCCTATCATTGTTATTACAACATCAGTCCCTGCTGCTAATTCCGCTGCAGTATCCTTCCATACGGCTCCCTGTTTTATCAAATCCTCTGCTTTTGATTTTGTCCTGTTATAAACAAAAACTTTATAGCCTGCCTTGAGCAAGTTTGCTGCCATGCTCTTTCCCATTACCCCTGTGCCGATAAAGCCCAAAATAGTGGTATCTTTATTTAGTTTCATTTTATTTTCTCCCATTTCTAAAATGATATGCATATTATTTTATTCTATAAATGAGCTAGATTTCCTTTTTTTACTTTAAATAAAACATTAGTTTGTAACTATTCAGCAGCTACTTGAGGCTGATGCAAGTGGTTTTTAGCGAGCGACTTGTGCAGCACCGGACACAGCACCCGGCGCAGTGAGGGTAACCGGACTGCGGCACGAAACTAGCGGCAGATAAAAGTCACATAAAGATGTCTCATTTTATGCTCGGACTTCTTGCCGCAAGAACAAAGTATACGCTACCGCAAAAATTATAAGGGTTGCTGCAACCAAACCTGTAAGATGCGGCCAGATGAGCAAAAGGCTTTGACCCAAGGGCAAATATCCCATTATTGCTCCAGATGCTTGTTCGGCCAGCACCGGCCCAAGCGTTCTAACGTCAGGGGAAAGTATCGTTACAGAAGCTTCACTGTACAAAGTAGACGGCGACAGACGTGCCAGGCCCTGTTTTAATTCGATATTATGCAGCTGGGTAATGGCCGGAGTTTGATCATTGACCGGAAACACGGCATCAGCCACCATTCCTGCCAGAAGTGGAACAAAAATTGAAAACAACAGCCAAAGCGCTATGCCGCCAAGAGCCGAAGTAGCTGTCTGCCGAAAAACCAGAGAGAACAACATCGATAGAGCTAGCCAGAAAGCCATATACACTATGCTTAAAACAAGGTATATCAAAAGCCTCAGAATTTCTTCTGCTGTAGGGCCCACGCCTGTCATTAATATTCCCATTCCAGCCACAAAACCGCCCAGTGCAAATGTCATAAAGGCCAATACCGCAAGCCTTGCCAGAAACTTGCCGTTAATAACATCATCGCGGTACAAAGGTTGGGACAACAATCTACTCATCGTGCCCCGGTTCTGTTCCCCATTTATGGCATCAAATCCCATGGCTAGGCCCACTAAAGGGCCCAACAGGGATAAAAACCACGTAAATGGCGGTAAAGAATTCCCACCTATGGTAAATATTTTTACTAGGACGAATTCACTGTCTCCAGCTGAAGCCCCTGAAATGTTTTGAACTGCAGTATAGAATGAAACAGCACCGGTTATCATAATCAGAAAAAAAAGAATAAAAAACCGACTGCTGGATAACTGGTCAGCCAGCTCTTTTTTAAACACCGTTCCAAGATTCCCGCTGCTACGGCGCTTTGCCTTTTCTTCAACCTTTTTAGGTTTATCAATTATTACATTAGAGCTTGCTGATTCCACTTGGAGTCACCTCTTCTCCTTGAAAATACTGCCTGTAAATATCATCCAAGCTGTACTCCCTGATTCTCAAGTGGTACACTGCCATGCTGCGCGCAGCAAGCTCGGCGACAATACGCGGCGCCAGATTTTCGCCATCCCCTTTTACAAGCAGCATATCGCCTTCCATTTCAGTCTCTGTAACTCCAGCCACCGATTTCACAACATCAGTCAGTCTTTCCTTGGGTTCTGCTTTAATTTCAATCACGCTGCTCCCACTGGATAATCGCGCTGCCAGTTCTTTTATTTTACCTACTGCAATTAATTTTCCTTTAACAAAAATACCTACTCTATCGCACACCGACTGCACTTGAAAAAGCAGGTGTGATGAAATTATCACAGTTTTTCCTTCTTTTCTACCCATATCCTTTATCATATCCAGCAATTCTCTGGCTCCTTTTGGATCTAAACCCAGAGTGGGTTCATCGAGTATAACTATTTTCGGATCTTTCAAAAGCACATCTGCAATCCCTAGCCGCTGCCGCATACCTCTTGAGTATTCCTTAACTTTTCTATCGGCCGATTCCGCCAAACCTACTTTCTCCAGTAAGCTTTGTATCCTGGCTTCCGCTTCATCGCCGCAAAAATGGTTCAACCATGCTGTATAACGCAGATTTTCCCGACCGGTCATGTCATCATAAAACCCTATATTGTCCGGCATGTATCCTACTATTCTTTTTACTTCAAGAGCATCGCGCAACGGGTCATATCCGTCCACCCGGAGGCTTCCTGAAGTGGGTTCTGTTAATCCCATCAGCATGAGTATAGTAGTGGTTTTCCCCGCTCCATTGGGGCCTAAAAGCCCAAAAATTTCTCCGCTGTTTATTGTTAGATTCAGGTGGTCTACAGCTATTATATCTCCATAAGTTTTTGTTAGCTCCACTGTCGTAATAATGCCGTTCTGTTCCATGCCTATCGCCGCCCATACTTATTGAATGTCCATACAACCCATGCAATCACTCCAATTACCAGTACTACACCCACAATACCCCATAGAGTCGAAGTATGCACCGTTACCCGGATATCTGCACTGGCGGTAGTTTCTTTAGTGGAAGCGGTAATGTTTACCGCATAATCTCCAGCAATCGCTTTGGCATAAGGAGTTATAAAAGCGGTAACTTGCCTTTTTTCTCCGCTAGCGAGCCTATCTATGGTATCAGGTTCAAATGTCACCGACCAGTTGTCAGGCGCTTGGGCTGAAAAACTAATATTATTAAGATCGGCACTGCCCTTGTTTTCAATCTGTAAAGTCACCGCTCCTTTACGACCCGCAATAGTATCTGCATTCAAACGGCCCGAAGGAGTTGTCAAATTCAGTTTATATGTACCTGTTATTACTACTTCCAGATCGGTTTTTACAGCTTCATTCCCTGACACGGCAGCTATCGTAATACTGTACTTCCCCGCCTTGACACCGTCTGGGGGTTGTACGTCCACATCAAGGTCCTGAGTCTTACCGCCCTCTAAACTCAAACTGGTTATCTGATTTTGCTGGTATGCCGGTTTGAAAGTAACCTGCCAACCTTCAGGAGCAGTGGCACCAAGGCTGTAGAAACGTCCATGGCCGCTATTATTGTATAAAGTGGCACGAAAACTGTAAGTAGCAGTATCAGGGCCGCTCAAAGATGGGTATTGTACTTCCAGTTTATCCCCTCCGCTGGCACCAGCTTTTATCTTAATATTTAGCATTAAATAATCACGGCTTTTGTTATTAGCGGCTTCAACTTTTATATTATATGTTCCATCCTTTGCATTCTGCGGTACCTGAACCCTAAACTCTGCCTGAGCCGTATCGTTAGAGGGTATTATTACTTCATGAATTTCCATGCCATTGCCGAAAAATTGCCCGCTCCATCCCGCAGGCAGGGATACCACTTTTAAATTGACATAACCCAATGGCCCACTTATGGTGAGGGGAAAAGATAGATTACTTCCCGGCTGTGCTGTTATTCCCGGATAATTAGTGTATATCGTAAGATTCCCGGCTGCATTTGCCGTTGCTGCAGATAACACTGAAATAACAAAAAGTAATGAAAACAATAGGGGCAACACTTTTTTAAAAAGTTTTAAATTATAAAATCGCATAATCATTAAATTCACCCCTTTTATGTTTCTCTGTTGACCCTATTCCCATTTTCAGTTTAATGCAAAAATATATAAAAAGTATGATAAATTTGTGAAGTTTTTTTGATAAAATTAGATTACATGGTTATATTATGCAAAAAAACCGCCAATACAATGGCGGTTTAAATATAATCTACAACGATATCTCCCATTTCAGCGGTGGAGACCAGCCTTCCCTTTCCGCTATATATGTCAGCAGTTCTATAGCCTCCATTCAGAGCTCTAGTTACTGCCTGCTTTATAGCGCTGGCAGCATCCGATGCTCCAAAAGAATATTCCAACATCATGCTTGCTGACAGTATGCATGCGATGGGGTTTGCCCGACCGGAACCGGCAATATCTGGAGCTGACCCATGGGTTGGTTCATAAAGATAGGGTTGTTTATCCCCCAAGCTGGCTGATGGCAGCATGCCTATAGATCCGGTCAACACTGCTGATTCATCGCTGAGAATGTCTCCAAAGGTGTTTTCAGTTAGGATGACATCGAACTGGCCGGGGTTTATCACCATCTGCATGGAACAGTTGTCCACATACATGTGGAAAAGCTCGACATCGGGATATGCTGCTGCAACCTTTTCTACCACTTCACGCCATAGCCGGGAAGTTTCCAGGACATTAGCCTTATCCACCGAAGTTACACGTTTCCTTCTTTTTTGAGCGGCTTTAAAAGCTATATGAGCCACTCTCTCAATTTCATGCTCAGTATATGTCATTGTGTCAAAGGCTCGGACTTTTCCTCCGCTTTCATCCCTGCCTTTGGGAGTGCCGAAATATAATCCCCCCGTAAGTTCTCTCACGATCAGCAGGTCCAATTCCTCAACTATCTCCCGCTTTAGAGGAGAAGCGTCTATAAGGGGAGGAAACAATACAGCGGGACGAAGATTGGCATAAAGTCCGAAGTGCTTCCTCAAGCCCAGAATGGCTCTTTCCGGCCGCAACCGGCTCTCCACGCCATCCCACTTGGGCCCTCCCACTGCTCCGAACAAAACAGCGTCACATTCCCCACACAGCTTTACAGTGGATTCGGGCAGCGGCATGCCATGAACATCTATGGCAGCGCCACCTGCAAGGCCTTCACGAAATTCAAATTCTAAGCCAAATTTTTTCTCTACTGCGCGGAGAACTTTTACAGCCTCAGCCATAACTTCAGGGCCAATGCCGTCTCCTGCCAGAACAGCTATTTTATACATCGCGGTTTTCCGCCTTTCGAGCATAGTTTAGCAGGCCTCCTGCCTGGATTATGCCTTTAATAAAATCTGGAAAAGGCATGGCATTATAAGAACTGCCTGAGGTAAGATTTTTTATAACTCCCTTATCTGTATCTATCTCCAGCTCATCTCCAGCTTTGACAAAATCCGCTGCTTCCTCGCATTCCATAATGGGAAGGCCAATATTGATAGAATTCCTGTAGAAAATTCTAGCAAAAGACCGGGCGATGACGCAGCTTATCCCACATTCCTTTATGGCCAACGGTGCATGCTCCCGGGAACTGCCGCATCCGAAATTTTTCCCTGCGACAATGATGTCCCCCCGTTTAACCTTTTTTGAAAATCCCGGGCTTATATCCTCCATGCAGTGGAAAGCTAGTTCCTGCGGATCTGTGGTATTTAAATAACGTGCTGGAATGATGACGTCGGTGTCGATATTGTCCCCAAAAATCCATGCTCTTCCCCTGAATATCATGTGTCGACCACCTCCCCAGGATGAGTTATTTTCCCCTTTACGGCGGAAGCAGCTGCCACCGCAGGGTTAGCCAAATAAATTTCACTTTCAGGATGCCCCATTCGACCAACAAAATTTCGGTTGGTGGTGGATACTGCCCTTTCTCCTTTGGCAAGTATACCCATGTATCCTCCCAGGCAGGGGCCACAGGTGGGTGTGCTAACAGCAGCGCCGGATTCTATGAATATTTCCATGATTCCTTCTCTTATCATCTGGCTGTAAACCTCCTGAGTGGCAGGAATGACTATCATTCTGACATAGGGGTGGACTTTATGTCCCCTGATAACCCGGGCAGCCTGGCGCATATCCTCTATTCTGCCGTTTGTGCAGGAGCCTATAACCACCTGATCTATCGACACATCTGCCACCTCATACACGCTGACAGAGTTTTCCGGCAGGTGCGGGAGTGCCACTTGAGGCTCTATCTTGGATACATCATAGTCGATAATTTTGCAATATTTCGCGTCATCATCGCTTTTGAATATCTCGTAATCTCGCCTTGCCCTCGATTTTACATACTCAAGAGTTACTTCATCGGGCTCCATGATACCGTTTTTAGCGCCAGCCTCAATGGCCATGTTGCTCATGGTAAACCTTTCATCCATGGTGAGGTTCTTTAAAGCGTCTCCTGTAAATTCCATGGCTTTGTACAGTGCTCCGTCCACTCCTATATCTCCAATGGTGTAGAGGATGAGGTCTTTACCTGTAACCCATGGGTTTTTCTTACCGTGATAAACAAATTTTATGGTTTCGGGAACTTTGAACCAGCATTTTCCTGTCATCATCGCAAAAGCGAGGTCCGTGCTACCTACTCCTGTGGAAAATGCGCCCAGAGCTCCGTAGGTGCATGTGTGAGAGTCGGCCCCCACCACCAAATCGCCCGGCAGCACAATGCCCTGCTCGGGCAGCAGGGCATGCTCCACACCCATTCTTCCCACTTCGTAGTAATGTGTAATCTGCTGTTCTCTGGCAAAACTCCTCAATGTTTTACACAGTTCGGCAGACTTAATGTCTTTATTCGGTGCAAAATGATCAGGAATCAGCGCAACTTTCTTCCGATCGAAAACCTTTTTTGCGCCTGCTTTTTTAAATTCTTCTATGGCGACAGGGCCAGTGATGTCATTGGCCAGAGCCATATCAATATCAGCCATAACGAGTTCTCCCGGCTCTACATACTCTTTATGGCAGTGCTTTGCCATTATCTTTTGAGTTATGGTCATGCCCACGGTACATACCTCCTCAGGAACCATTACCGTTTACAAGGGTTTTGTTTAGTGCATTAATATATGCCAGCGCGCTGGCCTCTATGACATCCGTGCTCAAGCCTCTTCCTGTATGAGTTTTGCCATCTTTTTCTATTTTTACTATAACCTCACCCATGGCATCTTTGCCGCTGGAAACAGATTTTATAGAATAATCCACCAGCCTGCAATTTATATTACAAGCCCTTTCCAGTGCTTTGTAGGTGGCGTCGACGGGGCCATCGCCTGTTGCAGCTTCCTCTACACTTTTTTCTCCTATCCTTACCTTTACCGTAGCTGTGGATATTATTTTGTTTCCGCTGGAAGTCTGAAAACACTCCAATGTAATCAGCTGAGGGATTTTAAGAACCTGGTCCTCCACCAATGCTTCTATGTCTTTATCGGTTATTTCCTTTTTCTTATCCGCCAGATCCTTAAATCTTTCAAATGCTTTGTTTAATTCCTCTTCAGACAGCTCATATCCCATTTCTTTCAGCCTCTGGCTGAAAGCATGTCTGCCGGAGAGTTTCCCCAGCACCAACCTGTTCGAGGAAAGCCCTATAGATTCCGGCGTCATAATTTCATAAGTGGATTTTTCCGAAAGCACACCGTGTTGATGGATGCCGGATTCGTGGGCAAAAGCATTGGCACCCACAATGGCTTTATTCGGCTGAACATATATGCCCGATAGAGTACTCACCAGTTTGCTGGTGCGGTAAATGTGTTTTGTGTCTATATTTAAATCCACATTATATATATCCCGGCGGGTGATTAGGGACATTACCACCTCTTCCAAAGCAGCATTGCCCGCCCGCTCACCCAAGCCGTTTACTGCACATTCTATCTGGTCGGCGCCGTTTTTCACCGCTGCCAGTGAATTGGCCACTGCCATGCCCAAATCATTGTGGCAATGAACACTTACTTTTACCTTATCCATTTCAGGTATCTTTTCTCTCAGTGTCCTAACCAGAGCTCCAAACTCTTCCGGCATGGCATAGCCCACGGTGTCGGGGATATTTATAACTGTCGCCCCTGCGCGGATGGCTGCGGAAAACAGCTTGCACAGAAACTCTATTTCTGACCTGGAGGCATCTTCTGCCGAAAATTCCACGTCTTCCACATAGGACTTAGCCCTTTTTACTGCTTCCACCGCGGCTTCCAGCACCTGTTCAGGGGTCATTTTAAGCTTATATTTCATGTGAATTGGGGATGAGGCAATAAAAGTATGAATCCGGGGCCGCTCCGCCGCTTTTACGGCTTCTGCGGCCCTATCAATATCCTTAAAGTTTGCTCGAGCCAGGCCTGCTATCACCGGTCCCTTTACATTCTCGGCTATTGTTTTCACAGCTTTGAAATCGCCGTTAGATGCTATGGGAAAACCTGCCTCTATGACATCGACCTGGAGTCTGGCTAGCTGTTTGGCTATTTCCAGCTTTTCTTGAGAATTCAGTGACACTCCCGGAGACTGCTCGCCATCTCTCAAGGTGGTATCGAAAATCTCAACTTTTCTTGACATCTTATACGCCTCCTCTCCTGGAAAATTTGCATTTCCAATATTCCCATTTCAATTTCTCGCTCTCCTATATCTTATATTTTATTTCTATATTTTATTTCTATATTTTACTTCTGCTTTTTGAGCCATGGCATCATGCTTCGTAGTTCTGCCCCAACTTTTTCAATAGGATGTTCAGCTTCTTTTGCGAGGAGTGTCTTATATACGGGGCGGTTTGCCTGGTTCTCCAGCATCCACTTCCTGGCAAATTCACCGCTGACGATCTCGTCCAACACCTTTTTCATTTCTTTGCGGGTGTCTTCATTGATTATTCGCTTGCCTACGGTAATATCGCCGTACTTTGCAGTATCACTGATGGAATACCTCATCCAGCCTATCCCGCCTTCATAAATCAAATCCACGATTAGTTTCATCTCGTGCAAGCATTCAAAATAAGCAATCTCAGGCTGATACCCCGCACTCACCAGGGTCTCAAATCCAGCTCTTATTAATTCCGTTAAGCCGCCACACAATACGCACTGTTCACCGAAGAGGTCTGTTTCGGTTTCCTCTGCAAAAGTCGTCTCTATAACTCCAGCCCGGGTACCGCCGATTCCCTTCGCATAAGCAAGAGCAATGTCTTTAGCTTTTCCCGTATAATCTTGTTCCACTGCTACGAGGCATGGCACGCCAGCCCCCTGCTCATACATCCTTCTCACCAAATGCCCGGGCCCTTTCGGAGCTACCATGAAAACATCCACATAATCCGGTGGCACGATCTGATTGAACCTGATGTTAAATCCGTGAGCAAAAGCCAGAGCATTACCTTCTTTAAGGTTAGGTTTTATTTCTTCTTCATAAATCTTTGCCTGAATATGGTCTGGCACAAGTATCATAATAATATCTGCATCCTTGGCTGCATCACTGACTTTCTTTACGGTAAGCCCAGCTTCTTCAGCTATTTTCCAGGACTTTGACCCTTCGTACAGCCCCACTACAACATTTATTCCGCTATCCTTAAGGTTCAGGGCATGGCCGTGCCCCTGGCTACCGTAACCTATAACTGCAACGGTCTTACCCTCCAGCAATTTTAAATCAGCATCTTTGTCATAATACATCTTTGCCATAATTATTCATCCTCCTCAATTTTTATTGTTTTATTTCCTCTATTCACGGCAATTACGCCGGTACGGACTAACTCTTTTATTCCAAAAGGCTTTAAGAGTTCCTCAAATGCACTAACCTTATCTTTATCCCCCGTGAGCTCTATTATCATAGACTTGCGGCTTACATCCACGATGTTCGCCCTGAAAATTTCCGCTATGTGAATGATTTCTGACCTTACCTGAGGTTCTGCATCAACTTTTATCAAGACTAATTCCCGGCTAACCGACTCTTCGGGAATTATCTTGCTGACCTTTATTACATCCACCAGTTTATTTAGTTGCTTCTTTACCTGTTCAACAATATATTCATCCCCGTCCACCACTATAGTCATCCGAGAAATCTCAGGATTTTCAGTGGTGCCTACCGCCAGGCTGTCAATGTTGAACCCCCTGCGGCTGAAAAGACCCGCCACTCTAGACAGTACCCCGGGATGATTTTCTACCAGAACCGACAATGTTGTTTTCATAGGCTTCATCCTCCTATCATCTCATTGATGGGTGAGCCGTTCAATACCATGGGGTATACATTCTCGTTAATATCCACAATGCATTCCAGCAAAAAGCATCCCTTTTCGCAAATGAGTTCATCTAGGGCACCATCCAACTCTTCCCTGCTGTCTATTCTTCTTGCTTTGATTCCATAACTTTCAGCCAGTTTAACAAAATCCGGCACAAAGCCAAAGTGCACCTGGCTGTATCGTTTTTCACAGTAAAATTCTTGAAGTTGCCTTACCAACCCCAATCCTCTATTGTTAAACAGAATCATCTTCAGTGAAAGGTTGTTTTCCACAGCGGTGGCTAACTCTGCCATGTTCATCTGAAAACTGCCGTCCCCGCAGATATTTATAACATTTTTATCTGGTTTTGCAAATTTGGCTCCTATGGCTGCTGGCAAACCGTAACCCATGGTGCCAAGCCCTCCCGAACTGATAAAAGTTCTGGGCTTTGTGAATTTATAGAGCTGAGCCACCCACATTTGGTGAGAACCGACTTCTGTGGTTATTATTGCATCACCACCTGTTTTTGCAGAGAGAGCTTCGATGACTTCCTGAGGGCACAATCTGCTTGTTCTGTCGTAGGAAATAGTTTTTTTCTTAAGCTCCGCTATGCGGCTATTCCATTCGGTAGGCTGTTTCGGATAAACTTCCTTCAGTATTTCCGCAAGAACAAGCTTCACATCGCCAACGATAGGAATGTCTGGTTTTACATTTTTTCCTATTTCCGCCGGGTCTATATCGATATGGATTATTTTCGCGTTAGGAGCAAAACCTGCCACCCTTCCGGTCAAGCGATCCCCAAACCTGGCCCCTGCAGCTATAATCAGATCTGACTCCGTCACTGCAATATTCGCATACGGCGTGCCGTGCATGCCCAGCATCCCAAGGGAAAGAGGGTGATCCTCCGGAAAAGCCCCAATGCCCATAAGCGATGTGGCTACCGGAATATGTGCCTTTTCCGCCAGTTTTAGGAGCTCTTCTTCTGCTCCGGCGGAATTCACTCCCCCTCCAGCGCATATAACGGGCCGTTGTGCTTTGTTAATTGCCTCCGCTGCCCTTGAAATCTGAAGCGGGTGGCCGTTGGTCTTAGGCTTATATCCACGAAGTACCACCTGCTCGGGGTATTTGAACTCTATCCTGGTCTCTGCCACATCTTTGGGCAGATCTATCAGCACAGGCCCGGGTCTGCCCGTTGAAGCTATATAAAAAGCTTCTTTTACGATACGCGGAACATCCTCCGCTTTTTTTACCAGGTAATTGTGCTTTGTAAAAGGTGCCGTGGCACCCGTTATATCCACTTCCTGAAAAACATCGCGGCCTATAAGGCTGGTGGCGACTTGACCGGTTATGGCAACAATGGGAACTGAATCCATATAAGCAGTTGCAATTCCGGTCACAAGATTCGTAGCACCGGGGCCGGAAGTGGCCATGCATACGCCCACCTTTCGGGATACCCTGGCGTAACCGCTTGCAGCATGGGCTGCCGCTTGCTCGGACCGCGTGAGGATATGTTTTATTTTCTTTGAATGAAACAGCGAGTCATACACAGGTAGAATGGCTCCACCGGGATAGCCAAACACTACGCTTACCCCTTCTATCTCCAGCGACCTTATCAGTGCTTCTGCCGAACTTATTTCCATCTTTCCACCTCGCTTTTATATTTATATTTATTTTAATAAAAATAAACCCCCTCGCCCTGAGAAATAATATTCTCAGGGACGAGGGGGAACAAGCCCCGTGGTACCACCCTGCTTTGCCCTGCCTTACGGCTCGAGCCTCAGGAAGTAGGTTAAACTACTTCAGCTTTAACGCTTAAAAGCGGCACCGGACTACTCCCATTTCATCCGGGCTGTTCAGGAGCGAGCGTAAAACGGCAACCTTCGGCCGGCTTTCACCTGCCCCGGCTCTCTTTTTCTCCGGTTTTCCGTTTTCCTCTCCGTCATCACATTTTTGGGTATAAAAAATCCAGCAGCACTATATTATAGGAACCTGCAGCTGGAGCTTTTTGCTCGCGGTGCACTAATGCTAAAACTGCATTATACAGTTCGGTCACCAAACACCTTATTACCTGGCCCTCAGGAATGCTTCCTATAATCAACGGCTATATCAATTAATATTGCACAGCGAAAAGAGAGCATCATAACAATTAAAAGCAGCCCCACCTTCCGCTCGTTTTATTGATATGTATTTTATCATCAGTTTTTGAATTATGTCAATACTCTAGATGTTAATTTTTTGTTAATATAAAAACCTTTATGGTTGTCATAAAACATTCAACGCTCACAGAAACGGCATTTTTAACCAAATTTACAAATTAAGCTTTTTAAGATTTTACAAACTCACACAATTAATCAATTAATTATATGTTTCATCTATGATATACACTCTTATCAAATTAGTGGTACCAGTAACATTCACAGGTACTCCTGCAGTTATTACCACCTTGTCCCCCTTTTGTACAATTCTGGATTTCAAAGCCCCTTTTACCGCTTCTTTAAACATTTCGTCCGTTGAACGAGTATCCTTAACCTGCAGCGGCCAAACGCCTCTTACAATCTGCAGAGTCTTAATAACTTTTTCTCTTGGAGTTACAGCAATTATTGGAATTTCAGGCCGAAATTTGGCCACTGCTCTTGCCGTATGCCCTGATTTCGTGGATGTTATAATCGCCTTTACCCCCAGGTCGTAAGCAATTGAACAAGAGGCGTGGCTGATGGCATCGGTTACAGTTTTTATGACTTTCGGCTCCTTGTATCTCCTAAAATGTATTGAATCTTCGGCTTTCTTTGCTATTTTAACCATCGTCTTTACCGTTTCCACAGGATAACTGCCGGCAGCAGTCTCTCCTGAAAGCATGATGGCATCGGTGCCGTCAAAAATAGCATTGGCTACATCGGTAGTTTCAGCCCTTGTAGGCCTGGGGTTGCGCATCATCGAGTCCAGCATCTGGGTTGCAGTTACCACAGGTTTTCCCGCTTCATTGCACTTCGCAATAATATCCTTCTGAATAAGAGGTATTTCTTCCACAGGAATCTCGACACCCAGGTCTCCGCGGGCTATCATCACTCCGTCAGCAGCATCGATTATTTCATCTATGTTATTGACCCCTTCTCGGTTTTCAATTTTAGCTATAATTTGAACGTCTTCAGCACCATTTTCTTCCAATATCTTTCTAATTTCCAAAACATCCGAAGCTTTCCTGATAAAAGAGGCTGCCACAAAATCTATACCCATTCGTATTCCGAACAGAATATCTTCCACGTCTTTTTGAGTAACGGCCGGTTGGGGAATGGATTTGTTGGGGATGTTGACGCCCTTTTTGTCGCTGATTTCGCCTCCGTTTACCACCCTGCACAACACTTCGCGTTCTCCGGATTCTTTTACTTCGAGTTCAATAAGGCCGTCCGCCACCAGAATTTTGTCGCCCTTTTCCACATATTTGTATAAATCTTTGTAAGTTACAAAAACGCGTTCCTCGTTCCCCTCTACAGGTACCATAGACAGGGCAAAGTCCTGCCCTTCTTTTAACACTGCTTTTTTTTTGGCAAAAGTGCCCACCCTTATTTCGGGCCCTCTTGTATCCAGCATGAGAGCCACATTTGCTTTCAATTCTCTGGCCGCTTCCCTCAGGTTAATAATTCTTCTCGTATGCTCATCATAGGTTCCATGAGAAAAGTTCAGGCGTGCTATGTTCATCCCTGCTGATATCAATCTGGATATAACATCTTTGCTTTCACTAGCTGGCCCGAGGGTACATATTATTTTGGTTTTTAGCATAAAAGCGACACTCCCTCTACATGGATAAGATTTCTGCCAGTTTAAATATTTCCATATCCAAAGGCTTGGGCGTCTCAAGTATTTTTTGCAGATCAGTCACCACTAGTTCTCCGTTCACAATCCCAACCATTTTGTTGCCGACATTATCTTTAAGCAGTTCCACTGCCTTTCCTCCAAACCTGCTGGCGAGAATGCGGTCAAAAGCTGAAGGAGTCCCTCCTCTTTGAATATGGCCCAATACAATTATTCTGGTTTCAAAGCCTGTTTTTTCTTTTATTTTACTGCCGATATCAAAACCGCTGGCAGCGCCTTCAGCGACAATGATGATGCTGTGAAGTTTTCCCCTCTTGTAACCGCTTATAATCCTGTTGCATATATCGTCCAAATTGAATGGAATTTCTGGGACAAGAATGGTTTCCGCACCGCTCGCAAGGCCAGCATAAAGCGCTATATGGCCTGCTTCTCTTCCCATGACTTCGATGACAAATGTCCTCTCGTGAGAAGTCGCTGTATCCCTCACCTTGTTTACGGCTTCAACCACAGTATTTAAAGCAGTGTCAAATCCTATGGCGTAATCAGTGAAAGGAATATCGTTGTCTATGGTGGCCGGAATCCCAATGGTTGGTATCCCCCACCTAGATAAGGCTATGGCACCACGGAACGAACCGTCGCCGCCAATTACCACTACACCCTCTATGCCGAAAGCTTCCAGATTTTTTAAAGCCTTTTTCTGACCCTCTTCAGTCTTAAACTCTTCGCAACGGGCCGTCCTCAAAAAAGTTCCGCCGCGATGTACAATATCTCCCACAGAACTTGAATCAAGTTTTACAAAATCTGAATTTATAAGGCCCATATAGCCCTTCTTTATCCCATATACTTCAATCCCGTAATATACAGCTTTCCTTACTACTGCCCTTACAGCGGCATTCATTCCGGGTGCATCCCCGCCGCTTGTTAGAACTCCTATTCTTTTCACAAGCTTCTCTCCTTTTTATAAATTATTTTCAAAAATTATCTTTTGTGCTTCTTGAGCTTCAGATTCCGGCACCAGTATTTCTATGCAGCATCCGTGTTTTTTGCTGCGCATTGCCTCTCTCGTATTAACCAGAATGCCTTCAGACTTTAAAACCTGTTCCACTTTTTTCGCCGCCTCTTTATCTGTGGCCATATAGATAACAGTCCACACGAAATTTAAGCCTCCTTTTTAAGTATAATCGACCCATCACTGCTATAAATAAAATCAGAACCCCATAAGTCATGAAGAAGTTTAAAACCGTCCTTCGAAAGGTTTACACCGGATTTTAATAAAAAACTTCTGTCTTCCTGCGGGAAATAAACCATAACCCTAGTTCTGCCCGGATGGGAACTAATGAAGTTTTTTAAGCTTTTTAGATTTTGTTTTGTATCTTTAATACAGAATATCAATAAATCCTTCTTATCTTCTTGTTTGCCAACTTCCTTCAGAGAAGTGATTTCGTCGGCAATAATCTTCGGTGTTTCGTCCTCTTTGAAATTCACCCTTCCTCTAATTATGACTTTTGAATCAACCCTAATAAGCTCGCGATATTTGTCATATATCTGCGGAAACACGAGAATCTCCATCGCACCCGTCAGGTCTTCCAGGGTTATAAAAGCCATTATTCTTTCACTTTTTGTAGTTTTTGTTTTAACCTCTGTAATGATACCTCCCACCACTACTTGAAGATTGTCTTCGCAATCCTCCTCATATAAATTTTTACTACAAAATGTCGTTGTGTTCAAGAGCTGTTTTTCAAATTCTCTAAGAGGGTGGCCGCTGATATAAAGCCCCAGCATTTCTTTTTCCATGGCCAGCAGCTGGCTTTCCGGATATTCTGGTATGTCAGGCAGGGGGTTGGATTCATTAGGAGAATCTATAATTTCAAACAATGATAACTGGTTTTTCATGTTTTTCCCCTGTTTTGCAGCTTCTGTCAATACTTCCTCATAAATATTCATAAGCTGCGACCTGCGGGCTCCCAGGGAATCCATAGCTCCACTTTTTATCAAACTCTCTACCGTCTTCTTGTTGAGCACCCCAGAAACCCTTTCAACAAAATCCCACAGATTTTTATACCTGCCTCCCCTTTTCCTTTCTTCTATAATTGCTTTAGCTACCCCCTGGCCCACGTTTTTCACGGCTGTAAGGCCAAATCTAATCTTGTTGCCTATGACAGTAAAGGTATCAAAACTTTCATTTATGTCCGGAGGCAGTACCTCAATGTCCATATGGCGGCATTCATTAACATAAAAAGCTATTTTGTCGCTGTTGTCCATTACGCTTGTAAGTAAAGCTGCCATAAATTCCACCGGGAAATTGGCTTTAAGATATGCTGTTTGATAAGCAATCACAGCGTACGCTGCGGTATGGGCCTTGTTGAAACCGTATCCTGCAAAATAAGAAATATCATCGAAAATTTTTGCAGCTGTATCTCGGTCTATATTATTATATTTCATACAACCTTCAATAAAAATAGCCCTCTGTGCCGTCATAATATCATGCTGCTTTTTGCCCATGGCTTTTCTAAGAATGTCCGCCTGGGCCAATGAAAAGCCTGCTAAGTCTTGGGCGATTTTCATCGCTTGTTCCTGATACAATATAATGCCATAAGTTTCAGAAAGAATGGGTTTCAGAAGCGGATGGAGGTATTTTATGGGTTTTATACCGTTCTTACTTTTTATAAAGTCCTCTGCCGCCCCACTGCCCAAGGGCCCTGGCCGATAAAGCCCTATTACAGCTATGATGTCTTCGAAAACACTCGGTTTAAGTTCCTTTAACAGATTTTGCATACCGCTGCTTTCCAGTTGGAATACTCCTGCAGTATTGCCTTCACTCAACATATCATATACTTTTTTATCGTCCAGCGGTAGCGCATCAATGTCAATCTCTATCTTCCGCGTATGGCGAATTATATTTAAAGCGTCCCTTATAACCGTTAAAGTTCTCAGCCCCAAAAAATCCATTTTTAAGAGGCCCAGTTCTTCCAGTGTAGTCATGGTATACTGAGTTGCCACATTGGAATCGCCTATTTTGTGCAGCGGTACATGTTCCACCAGCGGGTCTTTTGATATCACCACTCCAGCGGCATGCGTGGATGCGTGCCTGGGAAAACCCTCCAGAGCCCTTGCTATGTCTATAAGCTTTCTGACCCTATCCTTTTCTATATATAATTTTTTCAACTCCGGATTAAGCGAAAGTGCATTATCAATCGTTATGCCCAATTCCATTGGGACCATTTTGGCAATAGCATCCACTTCACCATAGGGATAACCCAGCACTCGTCCCACATCTCTGATGGCGCCTCTAGCAGCCATGGTGCCGAAGGTCACTATCTGAGCCACTTTGTCCTTGCCATATTTTCTCACTACATAATCTATTACTTCTTGCCGCCTTTCATAGCAAAAATCCACATCTATATCCGGCATGGTAACCCTTTCCGGATTTAAAAACCGCTCAAAAAGAAGGTTGTATTTCAAGGGATCGATATTTGTAATGTGAAGGCAGTATGCCACCAGGCTGCCAGCCGCAGACCCTCTGCCCGGGCCTACCATGATATTGTTTTTTCTTGCAAAATTTATAAAATCCCACACTATTAGGAAATAACTGGAATAGCCCATTTTTTTAATGGTATTCAGTTCATATTCAAGCCTTGCTCTAATTTCCGGAGTGATATTGGAATAGCGCTCCGCCAATCCTTGAAAGCATAATTTTTCAAGATACTCGTCCTGGGTGTAACCGTCTGGCACTTCATAAGACGGAAGGTGCAGGGTGTTAAAATCCAATTCAACATTGCACCTTTCAGCGATTTGAAGAGTGTTGTCCAGCGCTTCAGGTATATACGAAAAAAGATTTTCCATTTCTTCAGCGGATTTGAGATAAAACTCATCTGTAGCAAATTTCAACCTGGTCTTATCTTCTACTGTTTTGCCTGTCTGAATGCACAAAAGAGCATCATGCACCGGGGCATCCTGTTTTAAAATATAATGGACATCATTGGTAGCTACCAGCGGGATACCGGTTTCACGACTGAGAGATATCAAAGCTTTGTTAATCTTCTTTTGTTCTAATATGCCGTGGTCTTGAAGTTCAAAATAAAAATTGTCTGTACCAAATATCTCCCTAAATTCCAGGGCTTTCTGCCGCGCTCTTTCATATTCGCCCGCCATAAGAAGCATCGGAATTTCTCCAGCCAAACATGCGCTGAGGGCTATTAATCCCTCGCTGTATTGCCTGAGCACATGCATGTCCACTCTGGGCTTGTAATAAAAACCCTCTATAAATCCCAGCGAAACAATCTTCATTAAATTTTTGTACCCTTTAATATCCTTTGCCAGCAACACCAAATGATATTGCTCGTCATCTATTCCCGGCTGGTTGTCTTGCATGGTGCGCTTTGCCATATATACCTCACAACCAATAATGGGCTTTATACCGTAAGATTTCATAGTTTTATAAAACTCTATTACTCCATACATTGCGCCGTGATCAGTGATTGCAGCGCTTTTGGCGCCCAATTCAACTAGACGCTTCGCCAGGCGGTCAATTTTGCATGCTCCGTCGAGAAGGCTGTAATTTGTGTGCACATGAAGATGGACAAAATCCTTCACTTTTTTCACCTACCTATCGATCACCTTTACGGAAACCAAAGCCTTTGCTACCAATTTATTCCTATGGTATACATTTACTTCAGCTTTGCCGGACTTCCTGCCCATATCGATTATCTCCGCTTTCACTTCAATTTCTTCTTCCAACTCTACCGGTTTGGAGAAATACACTGTAAAGCTGTCAAGTACAGTTTCCATGCGCTTTTGGCTCCTGAAAGCTTCAAAACCAGCATTGGTCATTACCGTCATTAGGGCGCCGCAGCTGGCAACGCCATATGGATTCAACATTATGGGCCCGGTTTTGCCCTTCATCTTAACGCCTTTTTCTGTTTTGCTCAATGAAAAACGACTCATAATTATTCCATCGACGGTTTCTCCTATCTGTGGCTGAAAGCTCAGGTTTTGTAAAGCTTTTATGGCATCCTGCCGGGTTATTACGCCGATCAGCTTTTTATCCTCCACCACCGGAATAAGTTCAATCCCTTCCCATACCATAACATGGGCCGCATGAGCTACCGGAGTATCCCGGCCTACTACGATAGGATTTTTGCTCATGACATCCTTTATTAGAACATCATCATCCAAGCCGGCAATGTCATTCGTAGTGGCTATCCCCACCACTCTTTTTGCTTCATCCACCACCGGAAACTTACTGTGGTGGGTTAGCTTCAGCAGCCTGCGCCAATCTCCCACCGTTGCGTCCATCTCTAGATAATCCGGATCCTTCACCATGGCATCTTTTACCCTTATTACATCCTTCCTCACCAAAAGTTTATACAAGGCTCTATTTATAAAGGTGGCTACCGTAAAGGTGTCATAAGAAGAAGAAATTACCGGCATGCTTACCCTGTCCGCCAGTTTTATTACTTCCTCATCCACTTCAAAGCCTCCTGTTACAAGCACTGCTGCTCCCATGTTCAGCGCCAGCATTTGGGCATCTTTTCTGTTGCCTACGATAAGCAGGCTTTCAGGCTCAATATATTTTGCCATTTCTTTTACTTCCATGGCGCCTATAAGGAACTTGTTCAGAGGCTTGTGAAGTCCGGATCTGCCCCCCAGTATGCTGCCTTCAACAATATTCACCACTTCCGCAAAAGTAAGTTTTTCAATAGCTTCATCAGTTTTTTTTTCGATACGCACCGTGCCTATGCGAGGCATTGTGCAGACAAAACCCTCCAACTGTGCATCTTTAATAGCCCTATAGGCGGTACCTTCGCTCACCTCAAGCTCCTGAGCCAGCTGCCTTACAGAAATTCTCGAACCAACTTTTAGATTTTTAATGTAATTTATTAACTGTTCATGTTTTGTCATGGCTTCGCCCGCCTGCATCGTAGACACACTCCCCTATTTTCTCCGTAAACGTTATTGCTGGCATGCCTCTATTTTCCCAGGCCCGTTGGGCAATGCCTCGGCTTATCATATCCTCTTGTAACATCCCTTTAGAAAATGAGATGCTCCCATAAAATATTATACCTAATTTAAAAGCTACCGTCACGGTAGCTTTTAAATTATTCTTCCCCAAATTTGCTTTCTATTAATTCAATCAGTTTCTCTACAGCTTCTCTTTCATCGTCTCCATCAGCCGATAACATTATCTCAGTTCCCTGACTCACGGCAAGAGACATTACACCCATTATGCTCTTGGCGTTGACCTTCTTGCCTTCTTTTTCGATATAAATTTCCGATTTGAATTTGTTAGCAGTCTGTACAAATAATGCTGCCGGCCTTGCATGTAAACCGGTTTTGTTTTTAACTACCACACTTTTTTCATACATGCTGTTTTTCTCCTTTCATCGACAGTAATTTTTCTGCAATATCTTCTATTTTTTTTAATCTATAACTCACTCCGGACTTGCCCAAAACAGGGCTCATCATTTGCCCCAACTCCTTCAGGCACAAATCCGGAAACTTGAGTCTAAGTTCTGCCACCTGTTTCAAATTAGGCGGCAAATTATCAAAGAGTTTTTGTTGCTTAAGAAATTTTATGCATTTTATCTGCCTCAGCGCTGCTTCAATAGTCTTGTTTAAATTAGCTGTTTCGCAATTTACTGCGCGGTTTACACTGTTTCTCATTTCTTTCATAACTCTAATATCTTCGAATTTTAACAGGCTGTTATGAGCACCCATTATTCCGAGAAGTTCAGCTATGTTATTGCCGTCCTTCAAATATACCATATGGCTGTTTTTTCTTTCCATCAAGCCTGCTTTTAAGCCGAAGCTGCTGATTATCCGGGAAAGAGCAGAAGCATGCCTTTTCCCAGTAGTAACGAATTCCATATGGTATGGTCCCTTTGGGTCGCTAATCGACCCGCCCCCGAGAAACGCGCCCCTCAAATATGCTCTGCGGCAGCACCGCCTTTTTATCAGCATCGGGCTTATTGAACTTTTTAAACTCATCCTTTTTTCATTCTCGCTCAAAATCCCAATGTCTTTAAGCAAATCACGGGCTTCTTCCAGATTTACCGATATTATATACATAATATGATTTTTAAAAAAATTGTTCTTGCTCGTCGCCACCTCCACGCGCGACTTCACTCGTTTTTTTAGTAATTTAAAGACTTTTCTGGCAGTGGAAGCATGTTCAGTCTGGACCTGCAGCGTTGCTTTGCCGGGCCCGCCTGCAATCTTTATGCTTCCTGCCATCCGAACTAAAGCTGCCAGTTCTGCCCTTTGACAGCACGGATTCGACGCAAGTCGCGCGAGCTCCTCCTTTACTTCATAAGAAAAAGACATTGTGCCACCTGCTTTAACTTTATTGTTATTCTACAAAAAAAACAAAAAACCTTCTTACACGAAAAAATATTTTTCACGGATGCAAGCAATAAATTCTATGTTCTTATAATCTCCATGACTATCCGCGCCAGTTTTTCCGGGCTGTGGCGCACTACATCAGTATAATTCAAAATATCCGCTTCTACAACATTATAACCCATTTTTCGTATTTTTTCACTATCGCAAATAACAGGTGCCGCCCCATCCGCATAGTACCGGTGCAGCAATTCCTCTGGAATTTTTCCAGTATTCACCACAACATACTCCAGTAAATCGCTTTTTGAGTGGTCGACGATAGCCTTTACATGGTCACAAGCCGAATAACCGGTGGTTTCGCCGGGCTGAGTCATAATATTTACCACATATATTTTCTTTGCCCTGGATTCTGTAATGCAATTTACCATGCCTTTCACGAGCAGGTTAGGTATGACGCTTGTATAAAGGCTCCCAGGGCCAAGTATCACAGCATCGGCTTTTTCCAGCGCCTCCAGAGCCTCATCCAAAGGCTTTGCATCTTCGGGTTTAATCCGGATGCGCTTGATTTTCCGGATGGGTTGAGGTATATTTGATTCACCTCGGGCAGTGGTTCCGTCACAGTATTCGGCTTCGAGGATTACATCTTCCAGTGTGGAAGGTAGCACCCTGCCCCTTACTGCAAGAACCTTGCTGGACTCTTTTATAGCCAGTTCAAAATCGCCCAGCATTTCCGTCATAGCAGCAAGAAAAATATTTCCAAAGCTGTGACCCTTAAATGAGCCAGCAGTAAAACGATATTGAAAAAGGTTTTCCATCAGCGGTTCCGTATCCGCCAGCGCCAATAGGCAGTTCCTTATATCCCCTGGAGGTGGAATTTTCAATTCATCCCGAATTATTCCGGAGCTTCCGCCATCATCTGCTACAGTTACAATGGCTGTTATATTAGATGTATATTTCTTAAGTCCCCTGAGGAGATTTGGAAGCCCTGTGCCACCGCCTATACATACAACGTTAGGATTCACTGGATTCACTCATTTCACCTCGATCTTTATTGATATCCCTGTGGTCCACTATTACTTTATGATGTGCAGATTTAAGCCTTGCAGAAAGTTCATTGGCTACGGCTATTGACCTGTGCCGACCGCCTGTGCAGCCTATAGCAATGACAAGTTGTGATTTCCCTTCCTTTATATAATGAGGAATCAGAAATTCAATCAAATCGTTCAACTTATCCATAAACTGCCTGCTCTCCGGCCATTTCATCACATAATCCCTTACTTCAGGGTCCTCTCCTGAAAGGGGCCTAAGTTTATCCACATAATATGGATTGGGCATAAATCTCACGTCAAAAACCAGGTCTGCATCGATGGGAATACCCTGTTTGAAGCCGAAAGATACTATATTTATCACCAGCGCTTCTTCTTTTCCCGATTCTATAAAATTCCTGACTATTTCTTCCTTCAATTGGCCCGGCGTCTTATAAGAAGTGTCAATTATGCAATCCGCTTCCTGCTTCAACTTTATCATTTTTTTGCGCTCGGATGCTATACCTTCAATAATACGGCCTTCAGGCGCCAGCGGGTGGCGGCGCCGGCTTTCCTTGAATCTTTTGATGAGGACCTCGTCCGAAGCCTCCAAAAAAAGAATTTTATATGAATATCCGGTGTCGCGCATGATTTTCAGGCTTTCAAAAAGACTGTCGAAAAAATCTCTACCTCTTATATCTATTACCAGGGCAATTTTGTTTATCCTCTTCCTGCTCTCCTTGCAAAGTTCGGCAAAAGTGGGTATCAATGCTGGCGGTAAATTATCCACACAAAAATAGCCGTGGTCTTCAAACACTTTCAATGCCAGAGTGCGTCCAGCACCGGAAAGTCCGGTGATTATTATAAATTTTATGTCTTTCATTATAATATCACACCCCCTCTTTTCGAAATTCTACGAATGAAGGTCGATGTTCGAAAGATTTATGATGGTCATCTCGGGAACTCTTGTGGCGTTTATGATATCGTCCTCGGTCAGGCCGGCCTTCTCTGCAATCTCAAGCCCCCTCTTAAAATTTCCCACATCCGAGGGCTTATGGGCATCACTGCCTATAGCAAATTTAACACCATATTTTTTTGCTATTCTTACGTACTCCTCCGTCATGTATCCATGCCCTGCGTTTATTTCCAGGGCAGTACCGCATTGCGCCGCAATTTGTGCAAGTGCTGCGGTATCCACTGGCAGATGAAGACCAGGATGGGTCACAATGGCTATTTTGTGATTTTTCACTGCTCTTATCAAGGCTTTAGTATTACGGTCTGTCACTTTTGTTCTAAGCCATTGTATTCGCCATTGCAGCATGTTTTCGATCATCAGGTAGTAAGCATTCTTTAAGCTCCGAGCCCATACCAAGGGATGAAGGCCTACCATGACATAATCAAGCTTTGATAGAATTTTATCAGAAACATCCAAATCTCCGTCGAGGCTGATAATGTTGGCTTCGCAACCCAGCAATATGCGAATCCCGGCAAAATTCGACTTTAAAATTTCTACTTCTTCCCTCATCCTTTCAAAGTCATCAGGAGCAGTGCCTACACCAATATTGGCTGGGCCGTGTTCCGATATGCCAATGACCGATAACCCCTTTTTTGCTGCAACTTCCACATTTTGCCTTATTGTGCCCGTACCATGGCTGTATTTTGTATGCGTATGAAAGTCAGCCCATAACTTCATTAGATTCCTCCTTTAATTGGGAACATCCCTCCGCCTTCTCCAGTTTCCTGCCCCAGAAAAGTCCTGCGGTAAAAAGTCAAGTACCTAAAAACAACAAAATGGAAATTATTTAGCTCACTTTTTGTAAAAAAGCCAATACTTAACTAACCCAGTTTTATCCACCAAAAACTGGAAATTGCTGAAGGATATTG
>JARRBK010000070.1 GCA_029982615.1 Tepidanaerobacteraceae bacterium
GACCTTGAAGACCCGTGGAATGAGCCTAAAAGTGACCTTTACGATATAATCACTCCACCTGACAAAGCCCCAGATAAGCCAGAATATGTGCTTATAGAATTTGAAAAGGGCATACCTGTGAAAGTAAACGGCAAAGCCTTAGAACCTGTCAAATTAATAGAAGAATTAAACGCAATTGCAGGAAGAAACGGCGTAGGAATAGCCGACCTTGTGGAAAATAGACTTATAGGAATGAAGTCTCGCGGTGTTTATGAAACTCCTGCAGGGACACTGCTTTACGCTGCTCATAAAGAACTTGAATATCTTGTGCTTGATAAGGAAACAATGAGGTTTAAGGATTTGGTTTCGCAGAAATATGCAGACCTTGTTTACAACGGTTTGTGGTTTTCTCCTCTTAAAGCCGCGCTAGACGCTTTTGTGGAGGAAACGCAAAAAAATGTAACGGGTGTTGTAAGGCTAAAGCTTTATAAAGGAAATGTCATAAACGCAGGAGTAAAATCCCCTTATTCTCTCTATAATCAGGAATTTGTTACTTTTGGCAAAGACGAAGTCTACAACCAAAAAGACGCAGAAGGATTTATAAACCTCTTTGGGCTTTCTTTAAAAATTAAGGCGTTGATGGAAATGGAGAGGAAGGATATGGATGAAGCTGTGGGGAGGTAGGTTTAAAAGCGAGACGGACAAACTAATGGAGGAGTTTAATTCCTCCATTTCTTTTGATATTAGGCTTTTAAAGCATGACATATTAGGCTCAATTGCCCATGCAAAAGGACTTTATAAAGCTGGAGTGCTGACAGAAGATGAACTCAATTTAATAGAAAAAGGGTTAAAGGAAATTCTTGATGAAACCAATGTTGGAGAGATACCAAATGATGAAGATGTTCATTCTTATGTTGAAAGGCTTTTAACTGAGAAAATAGGCGATGTAGGGCGCAAACTTCACACAGGAAGAAGTCGAAACGACCAAGTTGCGACAGATGAAAGGCTTTATTTAAGAGATGAGATAGACAAAATAAAAGAGGATTTAATAAAACTTATAGATACCTTAAAAGAAATGGCTGAAACTTATAAAAAGGCGATTATGCCGGGATATACGCATCTGCAAAGGGCTCAGCCTGTGACTTTTGGACATCATCTTCTTGCCTATGTTGAAATGTTTAAAAGAGATTTATCAAGGCTTGAGGATATGGTGAAAAGGGTCAATGTAATGCCTTTAGGTTCAGGTGCTCTTGCAGGTACTACATTTGATATTGATAGAAAATATGTAGCCTCCCTTTTAGGGTTCGATGATATAACTTTAAATAGTATGGACGGTGTAAGCGATAGAGACTTTGTAATAGAATTTTTAAGCTTTGCCTCTATAACAATGATGCATTTAAGTAGGTTTTGTGAAGAATTAATTTTGTGGTCCACCAAAGAATTTGATTTTATTGAAATGGACGATAGATTCTCAACAGGAAGCAGCATGATGCCACAAAAGAAAAACCCCGATGCAGCAGAATTAATAAGGGGTAAAACCGGCAGGGTTTACGGCGATTTGATTACAATACTTACTGTGATGAAAGGACTCTCTCTTGCATATAACAAAGACATGCAGGAGGATAAAGAGGCTTTGTTTGATGGAATAGACACTTTAAAAATGTCTTTGAAAGTATTTACTGAGATGATAAAGACGATTAAAGTAAAGACTGACAACATGGAAAAAGCCGCAAAATATGGTTATATGAATGCCACAGATTTTGCGGACTATCTCGTGTCAAAGGGTATCCCTTTCAGAACTGCCCATGAAATTGCAGGCAAAGTCGTTTTATACGCAATAGAGAGAAACTTAGCTATTGAAGATTTGCCACTTAATGAACTTAAAAAATTCAGCGATGTGATAGATGAAGATGTATATGAGGCAATAGACCTTAAAAACACATTAAAAAAGAAAAAGACAATAGGTGCGCCAACGTCAATCCAATCTTGATTTTACGAATAGATCCATTCTTTACAAAAAGTATTTTTTATTATATAATAAGTATTGAAAATAAAAAACTAGATTATTCTTTACGTTAAAGGGGAGTAGCCGAAAGATAAAGCCATCATCACGGTAATCTATTGTGATTACCTGGCTTTATCCTCCAGGTTTATATTTCCGGAGGGCAAGACCTTTGACTTGATTCCTTATGGGAATTGAGGTCAAAGGTTTTTTTATCTTCTTTTGTTGTAGGAGGTGAGGGTGGTTAAATTCATATAAAAAATTTGATTAATAAATAGAGGTTAAAATGAGGAAAAATAAATGTAGATACAATAAGGGAGGGTCGCTGTTGGAGAATAGAAAATGGTATACCTTACATGCAACGGATATTGCCGAATTACTTAGCACTCATTTGTCAAAGGGACTTTCATCCGAAGTCGCCCGACAAAGGCTTGAGGAACAAGGATACAACGAGCTTGTAAGCAAAAGAGGGTTGACTTTTTTTGAAATGTTTTTGAGTCAATTCAAGGATTTCCTAGTAATTATACTTATCATTGCTAGCCTGGTATCTATGCTGGTGGGCGAAGTAATCGATTCGGCTGTAATTATAATGATAGTTATTCTAAATGCGATACTAGGTGTAATACAGGAATATAGGGCGAATAAAGCCCTAGATGCTTTAAAGAAGATGGCAGCTCCTGAGGCGCGGGTTATAAGAGACGGCACGGTCCAGGTTATCCCCGCTCGCGAACTGGTTCCAGGGGACATAGTTTTGCTCGAAGCCGGAAACTACGTGCCAGCAGATTTGAGATTGGTGGAAAGTGTAAATCTAAAAATCGACGAATCAGCGCTTACCGGGGAATCGGTTCCTGTTGAAAAAAACGCCGATATAGTGTTCAACGAAGAGATGCCACTTGGAGACAGGGCTAATTCTGCTTTTATGGGCACTGTCGTTACTTACGGCAGGGGCAAAGGCATAGTGGTATCAACGGGCATGAAGACTGAAATAGGTATGATAGCCGAAATGCTCGAGTCTTACCAGGATGAAGTCACGCCTCTCCAGAAAAAATTGGAACAAACGGGGAAAGCACTTGGAATCGCCAGCCTCGTTATATCCGGCATTGTCTTTTTACTGGGGCTTTTAAGAGGCATCCAATTTTTAGAGATGTTCATGACTGCTGTCAGCCTTGCGGTAGCGGCTATACCTGAAGGCCTTCCTGCAATAGTAACAATAGTCCTGGCCCTCGGCATGCAGCGCATGGTAAAGCGTAATGCACTCGTAAAAAAACTACACGCTGTGGAGACCCTTGGAAGTACTACAGTTATATGTTCCGATAAAACGGGTACCCTCACCCAGAACCAGATGACTGCAACAAAAATTTTTACGAATGGCCAATTTTTTTCTATTAGCGGTGAAGGTTACAGGCCTTACGGAGAATTTTACATTGACAGCTCCAAAATCGATCCGAAATCCGATACATGTCTGGAACTGCTCTTAAAAATTGGAGCTCTTTGTAACGATTCCAGGTTGGAGGGAAGCGGTACCGAACACGAAGATCAAAAATCCTGGAGAATTCTCGGTGATCCCACCGAGGGAGCTCTTGTAGTTGCTGCTGCTAAAGCCGGAATATTCGTTGAAGACCTAGAGAAAACACAGCCCCGCCTTAACGAAATTCCCTTTGATTCTGATAGAAAGCTTATGACGACAATTCATCCTTTTGACGGAAAATATATAGCATATACAAAAGGGGCACCGGATGTCCTCTTAAGTCTTTCAAGTTATATTTACAAAAATGGCCAGGAGGTACCTTTAACACAGGAGGATATAGAAGCTATAATTGCGGCCAATAAAGCCATGGCGTCTCAGGCTCTCAGGGTGCTTGCTCTGGCTTACAAGCCTTTGAATGATTTGCCAGAGGAACCGAAGGCGGAAGATATTGAAAAAGATTTTGTATTCGTCGGTTTGATAGGCATGATTGATCCTCCGCGACCTGAAGCCATAGAGGCAATAAAGACATGTAAGCAGGCAGGTATATGGCCTGTAATGATTACCGGCGATCACAGAGACACCGCGGTAGCCATAGCGAAGGATCTAGGCCTAATTGAGAGCGAGGCAGGTGTACTGACAGGTGCCGAACTGGACTCCATGAGCGACGACGAGCTGTTCCAGAAGTCCAGGGAGGTATCGGTTTACGCCAGAGTATCACCAATCCATAAACTTAGAATAGTAGAAGCCATAAAAAATAACGGCCACATCGTGGCAATGACAGGAGATGGTGTTAACGACGCACCGGCCTTAAAGAAAGCTGATATAGGTGTGGCTATGGGTATTACCGGCACTGATGTCGCCAAGGAAACCGCTGATATGATTCTGGTCGACGACAATTTTGCCAGCATAGTTTCTGCAGTGGAGGAAGGCAGGGTTATTTACTCCAACATACGTAAATTCATATTTTTCCTACTCTCGTGCAACATCGCGGAGATACTCATTATATTTGTCTCCATGCTGGCGGGATTGCCTATACCGCTGAAACCCGTTCAGCTTTTGTGGATAAACGTGCTCACAGACGCATTCCCGGCTCTGGCTCTGGGTATGGAAAAGAAGGAGCCGGATATAATGCAACAGCCGCCCAGGAGACCGGAAGAACCTATAATAGACACCCGCATGAGGTGGCAAATTGCGATACAGAGCATTTTTATGACCGTTTCTATAATCGGAGTATTCGTTTTTGCTTTGAAATATACCGACAGTATCGAAAAGGCAAGGACTTTTGCTTTTGCTACGCTAATTTTCAGCGAACTCTTGCGGGCTTTCTCTGCCCGTTCTGAGACCCATTCAGTATTTAAAATTGGATTTTTTACCAACCATTTTATGCTCTGGGGCACATTTATCTCGCTAATCCTGCTGCTGGCTGTAATCTATGTGCCATTCTTGAGAACTATCTTTGACACGACGTACCTATCATTCTACGAAATGGATATCGTCATAATATTCGGTTTGATACCCTTCGCCGCTGCGGAGATAAGCAAAATATTCTTGTCTTCCAGAAGGTCATCGTTAAGACAATTTTAAAATAGATACTCAGGAGCACGGAAAATGCCCCGTGCTCCTTTATTAATACTCTTTTAATCTTTCATCAACTTGTGCAATTAAAGAGAAAACGTCATCATCATGTAACAAATATAAATTATTTTCAATGGCTGTTTCTGCTATAAGCAAATCTATAGTGCTGCGAATAGTG
>JARRBK010000071.1 GCA_029982615.1 Tepidanaerobacteraceae bacterium
CATCATGGAACAATTCATAATGTACAATAAAGTGAGCAAGATATTGAAAGAACATGACATAAAAGTTCACAGGACATACATCGGCGAATACATGACTTCTCTGGAAATGGCGGGAGCTTCGATAACGCTGCTGAAGCTGGATGAAGAGCTAAAAAAACTGCTGGACGCACCGGCGGATACCCCCGCTTTCAGACAGTTATAAAATTTATTATATTACAACTACAGTGAAAGGAGAACTGTCAAATGACAATGGACGCAGCGGGCTTGGTAAAAATAATTGAAGCAGTGGCGGAAAAAATTGGAGAAAACCGCGAGTTTTTGACAGAACTTGATTCGGCCATTGGGGATGCGGATCACGGCATAAACATGTCCAAGGGATTTTCTGCGGTGGTGGAAAAGCTTCATTCCCAGAAAATCGATGATTGCGGCGCCATCCTGAAAACCGTCGGCATGACACTGGTATCGACAGTAGGGGGAGCGTCAGGGCCGCTCTACGGCACCGCTTTCATGAAAGCGGGACAGGCCATGGTGGGCAAGTCGAGCCTGGATTTTGAAGATTTTGTAACCATCCTGGACCAGGCCCTGGAAGGCATAAAATATCGTGGAAAAGCGCAGCGGGGCGAGAAAACCATCATCGACTCACTGGAGCCTGCCGTAGAAATACTGAAAAACGAGAAGACTTCTACAGATAAAAAATCTGTTATGGAAAGAGCGCTGAACGCTTCCAGAGATGGAATGGAATATACGAAAAACATAATTGCAAAAAAAGGAAGGGCTAGCTACCTGGGCGAAAGGAGTTTGGGCCACCAGGACCCGGGAGCCACTTCGTGCTATTTGATGCTGGAGGCGGCCATTGAAAAGATTAAAGATATGTGCAAAAGCGCATAATAAATTTAAAGAGGAGGCGTTTTAATGGTAGGAATCGTCCTGGTATCTCACGCTCCCAAGATTGCTGAGGGAACCCTGGAATTGATAAAGCAAATGACCGGCGAAAAAGTCTTGATAGAAATCGCCGCCGGAACCAGCGACAACCGTCTGGGCACTGACCCGGTGCTGATAGGAGAAAAGATAAAAAAAGCGGATACAGGAGATGGAGTGGTCGTTATAGTAGATTTGGGCAGCTCCATCATGAGCACGGAACTTGCCATAGAATCTTTGGAAGAACCGGCAAGATCCAGAGCGGCCATAGCGGATGCCCCCTTTATTGAGGGAGCTGTAGCCGCCGCCATGGAAGCTAGCTTCGGAAAGGGTCTGCAGGATGTAAAAAATGCCGCTGAAAACACGCGGGGGATGAAAAAAATCGCATGATAGCGGCAACCAAAGCTGTTGAGTCAGCCCAACAGCTTTGGTTTTAAAAAAATAATGTATATTGCATGTAATGTATATTGCATGCAGATTAGAATTTTACAGAAAATGAAATGATTTTCGAGCATATAGCCGCCAAAAGACTGTATTGATACTATTTGCCTTTATTTTATTGTATTTATACTTTAACAATCATTGATTTTGTAACATAACAGTAATATACTTATATTCAACACAAAACTTCTTTTCAGCTTAAAGCCTGCCCCATTGCGGGCAGTTTTATGTCTTTATGGGGATAAAAAAACAATCTTGAAGAAGGTGAGATATTGGAAGAACAGGTCATAGAAAGGTTAATGCAGATTGATGACAGGGCCGTGGAAATAAGCACCGACAGGGAAAAACAGCTGGCTGAGATGGAGCGCAGGTATAAAGAAGAAGAGCAGAAAATGATTCGGGATTTTTCTAAAATGATTGAGGATGAAACCCATAAAACCGTGCAGAGCATCATGCAGCAAGCTGAAGAAGAGGTTAAAAACATTAATGCAAGAACCGAAAAGATTCTTGAAAGAATGGAACAGGATTTCGAAAGGACGTGCAAGGATATGGCGGGTGAAATACTCAAACGCATTTTTGATATAAAGAGGGAGGCCCATGGATAAAGTTGCGCTATACGCCGCCGTCAATACCAAAATAAGAGCTATGGAAGGAGATTTTTTAAAGAGAGAAGACTATATGAATCTGCTGCAGAAGAAGACTGTGGCGGATGCAGCCCGTTACCTCAAGGAAAGGACTTCTTACGGCAAGCTGCTGGGGGATGTGCGCATTGAAAATGTCAGCCGTAGATATCTGGAAGACATTTTAAAGCGAAACATGATAAAGAATATTGACAGGCTGATTTACTATTTTCGGGATGATTACCGGGATTTTATACACTCCCTTTACACAAAATACGAGATAGAAGACTTGAAAAGTCTGGCAAGGGCAGTATTTAACGGCAAAAGGCCGGAAGACATGGAAAGGCCCCTGGCGTTTCTGGGCAAATACAGCGGTGCCGACACCGCAAAGCTCTTCAAAGCCACATCAATAAAGGGCCTCATATATGCCCTGGAAGGCTCGGAATTCTTCGAGATATTAAAACCCCTGCTGGACGGAAAAAGGGAAAACCTTTTCAGATTTGAAATGGCTCTGGACATGGGCTATTTCAGCATCATTCAAAACAGGGTGCAGAAAGTATCCGTAGAAGATCGGGAAGTGCTGAAAAAGTGGGAAGGCATGGTGGCGGATCTGTACAATATCCAGTGGATTTACCGGGGCAAAAAATTCTACAAACTGTCGCCCGAAGAACTTTTAAACTATACCATGAATTTCGGGGACAAATTGACTTTTGCCGACAGAAAAGCCATGTGCTATGCAAAAAATCTTGATGAGCTGTACCGCATGACCATGGATTCCGGTTACGGGTTTCTATTTAAAAAAGAAGAGATGTCAAGGGATATTTACATGGAAAGGCGAATAAATCGCTTCATATACTATAAGCTCAGGGCCCTTATCCGCAAATATCCCATGAGCATAATCCAAACCGTAGGATACGTATGGTCTTTTGATTTTGAAATCAGGGATATAATATCAATAATAGAAAGCATCAGATACGAGTTGCCCCTGGAAGAAATCAGAAAATTTCTGGTGAAGGCTGCATGAGTTCAGGGAGGTGATTGGCTTGGCTGTAGAAAAAATGAAAATAGTAGGGGTAATAGGCAAGAATAGTCTCCTGAGCCGTGTGCTCCGGCTGGTGGTTTTAAACGGCAGCATGCATGTGATAAACGCCTTGGTGAGAGTCAATTCCAGCGATTTCTTTCTGCCCCCCAGCGAGAAAAACATAGAGGCTCTGGAAGAACTGCCTTTCCTCAAACCCTACTCTTCAAAAAGAGATTTTTCGCATGATGAAGAAGTGGTGACATCGTTGTTGAACCTGTTCGGGATTACACCCAGGGTGAAGCTGGAGCACCTGGGCCAGGATTACGACTATGATGAGTTCATAAAAAAGCTTTCCGACATCCACGAAAAGGTGCGTTCCAAAGACAATGAGATAAAGGAAAGAATGCGTTCCATTGAGAAAAAAAGGGAGTACATTGAAAGTCTCAGGTACCTGGCAAAGTACGGCTTTGACATGGGCCGCTTGACCGGCATGAAATACCTAGCCTTCAGGCTTTTGAAGATAACCCGGGAAAATTACGATAAACTCAAAAAGAACTACGAAAATATCCCCGCGGTGGTCATAAAGGTTGCAGCGGAAGGCAAATACGTGATTGTGGCGTCGATTACGCCGGTAAGCCTTGAGGAAACCGTGGAAAAAATCTTCAGTTCGCTCAACCACACCCTTCTTCCTCTGCCGGAGGGCTGCCCGGGCACCGCGTCAAGTGTGATCGAAGATTTGACTAAAAGCATAGATGAGGATCAGAAAGCGATTGACGCTCTGAAAACATCACTTGAAGACTACAGGGTAAAGTTTGCGGAGGAATTCGAAAAAGGCTTTTCCAGGCTTGAGATGGAGAAAAAGGTCGAGGAGCTAAAAACAGAGCTTGCTGTGGGCGATAGACTGTTTTTTATGTTCGGATTCGTGCCGACAAGCAGCGTGCCAGACCTTAAAAACGCTCTGGAAAGCCAGTTCAGGGAAGATATAATAGTGCTGGTGGACGATATAAACGGCGGCGGGCCGGGGATAACCCCGCCCACGAAACTCAGCAATTCTAAACTATTCAGGCCTTTTGAAACGCTGGTGAAAATGTACGGCACTCCGGCATACAACGAGAAAGACCCGACCGTATTTTTCGGCCTCACGTATATGCTGCTTTTCGGTGCCATGTTCGGAGATGTGGGGCAGGGGCTGGTGCTTCTTCTGGCGGGGCTCTTTTTGGAGCTTGTCGCAAAAAGGACCGGCCTGGGAGGCGTGTTGAGCAGGATAGGCCTTTCGTCCACGGTGTTCGGATTTATTTATGGCAGTGTATTCGGTTCTGAGGAAATAATACCGCCTCTCGTTGTAAGGCCTATGGCTAATATCAATTTTATGCTTGTAGCAGCTGTGGTTTTCGGCATTGTGCTCATAATGGGTGGATATATATACAACATCGTGAATTCAAGGTTGGAAGGAAACATCGAAGAAGGATTGTTCGGCAGAAACGGAGTGGCAGGGCTTGCTTTCTACATGACTCTGCTGTATACGGCATCTCGTGCAGCGCTGGCTGGCAGCGGCGTTTCCCCCGCGCTGGTTTTCACAATGGCGGGGCTTTTGCTTTTGATGGTTTTCAAGCAGCCCCTGACCGCAAGACTCACCCATTCGGATAAGCTCTATAAAGGCTCCCCAGCCGATTACTATATAGAAGAAGGTTTTGGAGTCATCGAGACCCTTCTTTCTATGGTATCCAACACCATTTCTTTCATAAGGGTTGGAGCCTTTGCCTTAAACCATGTTGGGCTTTATGTGGCCTTCGCCACCATGGGCGAAATGATGGGCTCCGCATGGGAAGATGTAGTGATTCTCGTAATAGGGAATATAATTATCATCGGGCTGGAAGGCCTGATAGTTTTCATCCAGGCATTGAGGCTGGAGTATTATGAGCTCTTCACCAGGTACTTCAGGGGTGACGGTGTGGAATATCTGCCCGCCAGGCTGAAGTACATTCCTCGGGCTTCGGGCAAAATGAATTTCTTCCGGAATTTCAGGATTTCCCGGGAAATCGGGACGCATATTTTTGCGGCATTATGATAAAATCTTTGATTTGATATATATTTTAAAATGGAGGTAATAGGCATGTATGAAGTATTGTTTATTGCCATGGCCATATCGGGCTTGACTGTGGCTGCAGGGTTTTATATCTACTTTTCCAAAGATGGG
>JARRBK010000031.1 GCA_029982615.1 Tepidanaerobacteraceae bacterium
AAAATCCTGATGTTCGCCGGAAAAGCTCAGGGGCGACCTTCGAAGCAACTCTCAGAAAGGCTTGCAGCCACGGCCTTTCTCTCTTTATGAGAAACTGCTCCTACTCCTCCCCTTCAATGCTTTTTTATCTTCAGTTGTACTTGGTATAATTTTAACTTTCGAACATGGTTTTGTCAAGGATTTGCGGATAATTTCAATACAACTTCTTCCGTGCCAAATCTAACAGTATCGTTTGTGATAACCTGCCATTCTTCGCCCTTCACATCCACTGTATAATGAATTTCCCTGCCCTGATAGAGCACGTTTTTTATTCTTGCCGGGATGCCGTTTCCTTTTTTTCTATGATGAATTGCTCAGGCCTTATGGGACATAAATTTTTTTTGCGAAAAACTTCTGAAATAGGCCCGCCTTCCCATACCATCTTATTTTCGCCGCATTCTACTATGAACCTGTCTTTTTCCCATTTCCCCTTGACAAGATTTGCCTTTCCCACAAACCTCGCCACAAATTCAGTCTCCGGCTTTTTGTATATTTCCTGCGGAGTCCCTATTTGCTCTATTCTGCCGCGATTCATGACAACTATTTTGTCGGCCATTGCTAAAGCTTCCTGCTGGTCATGAGTGACATATATTATACCTGTGCCGGTCATTCTATGAATATTTTGAATCTCACGGCGCATATCCATCCTGAGCCCTGCGTCCAGGCTGCTCAAAGGCTCATCCATCAAAAGCAGCTCTGGCTTTGAAGCTTATGCAATAAATATTATTTTCATGGTTCCGTAAATGCCGGGATTCCAGCCGGGAATGGGATTCAGCCATGTCAATATCATAGAAAGAGCCACCACTATTCCTGGGAACCGATCCCAAAGTTCGAAGCCTTGCTTAAGAATGATTCAGGGAGCAATGATAGTATTGTACAAGACCAAAAAAGCAGTAAACCGACCAATAAAGCAATAAAACCTGCATTTAAGGCAGCTAACCCAGCCAGTAAGGAAGCAAGGCGAAAATAACATAAAATTAGTGATATAATTGGGAATAGTGAAAGGACTATGATGAATTTGCTGAAGGAATAGGGCTATATGAAGTAAAAAACGTATGCGAGAAGATGATTCCATTGAGATAGGTTGTGGTTCTCAGAAAATAGTAATATAAAAGCCAAGAACAAGTTTTGGAAGGAGGATAAAGAGAGTGAGATTGAAAAATATTTTAATTGTCCTTGCCGTTTTAACCTTGTTTGCAGGAATATTATTTTCAAATATGCCTACAACAATTGCTAATCAAAGTGAAACTAAAAACAATATAGGTCCATCGGATCCTTGGGGACAAAAGGAAATATTAAATTATCTTCTATGTACCGCAGATGATAAATTGCAAAATGATGTTAAACAACTTCAACAAGACCTTGAACTAACTGACAGCCAGATGGAACGGCTAAAAATATTAGCACTGCAAGAGCATGAATTAATTCGAGAAAAAATGCAGAATAGAAGAAATAAGTCATTTAACGATGAAATAAAGCAGACGTTTAGCGATATAGATAACGCTTCTCAAAAAATCCTAGAGGGGAAATATGAGGATTTTCGAAAATGGATCATAAAGTGGTGGAATGAAGAGAAAAAATATCGAAAGGAATGGTTAAAGAGAAATAGGGCAGAAGCTAACGGAGAGATTGGCACACAGGCAAGTATTGATAGAGTATTAGTATATGCAACCCAATATGCAGGCCATACGGATTATGAAGTCGCTTTACCCGATAAATATATAAAATTTGCAAATATAGGATGGGATGATGAGATTCCTGATCTCAGGAAACCATATTATAGTAATCCGCCATATACTGTTAATGTTTATTATGAAGAAACAGATGAAAGTGTACTTGATGTAGAAGTAAGAGAAGTTGGCCCATGGAATGAAGATGACAATTATTGGGATGCTGCAGATGATGCTAATGAACGTCGATTATTTCAAGATCTTGATTTAGGGCAACCTGAAGCGGAAGAAGCTTTTTATAATGATTACAATAATGGGGAAAACCAATTTGGTGATGAAGTCACAAATCCCGCCGGAATAGATTTAACCCCCGACGTGGCAGAAGATTTAGGATTAGAATACTTGGAAAATGCTTGGGTATGGGTGCGTTACAGTGATTTACCTTAGAAACTCGATCAAATGGAGTATAATAGTTATTATCCTCTTAGCGATTATAACTGGATGTCAGAATGCTGGAAAGGTCGAACAGGGAAATTGGACAAAAGTATCTTTAAATCAATCCGAGTTGAAGAAAATGCAAGAAGAAGTCCAAGAAGGCCATCGTCCGGGATTGAGAGATCCGATACAAGTAGCTCACGAGTTTTTAGAAAATTACCTTAATTTGAAGGGCAAACGCTCACAGCCAATTCAAACATTAGACGATGGGAAGAAGATAATAACGTTTAATCTAGACAATGGAAAAATGATCGAGTTGCGACTAATTCAGCCTTTAGGAAATGATAAAAGAGGAATTTGGGCAGTTGAGGCTTACCGGTATATAAATTAGTTTACAGACCTTTTACCCTTTTGATTTTCAGACGGGTGAATACTTTTATGGAAGCAAATGGTTGAATTTGCAGATTGCCAATACGTCGACGATGACATTATGGGATTCTGCCAAAACGTCCGAGCCAAAGACTTATCCCAATACATCTGTCGTTAAAGTAAATACGATTCACAGAGACTATGAAGAAGCAGTAGACATAGATTACAGATAAAACCGTGGATGGAGATGGTTACATGAAAAAAATACTGATGTCACTGTTGCTCATCATTTGTACCGTGTTCAGCCCTCCTCTTGCTCTGGCCAAAGACAACATAAACTACGACAACATAAAGCTGCTGTATGTGGGGCCTTTTTTAACCGCTTTTATGGATGGGCAAATCCGGGTCGTAGAAAACGTCCCGAGATACATCTTCCCGCTCATGTCCCAGAGGCCCTTCATAAAGGACGGAAAGACATACCTGCCGCTAAGGCTGACTTTCCACATACTGGGGTATCAAATCGATTGGAAAAAAGATGACGACAATATTACCATATACAATGACAACGACAAGATGATCCTGAACAAATCAACACAAAAAATAACTGTCGGCGATAAAACAATGGACATGCCCCTGCTCCTGATGAACAACAGCTATTTCGTTCCGTTGCGTGCTCTGTCCGCAGTAACTGGAGATAACATAATCTGGGACAACGATACGCGCACAGTCATTTACGTCAGGAAAGGAAGTAAATTGGTAAAGCCGCCGGTCACCATAACCGACATCAATTATAAACGTCGTATTGAAGATAAAGATAATGAAACGGTCGATATCTACTTTACCATCAAAAACACATCGGGGGAGACCATACCAAAGGATAAACTCTGGTATATAGTCGCTACGAGGTATCCAGCGCTAAAAGACGAAGAAATAATCCTTCGCCAATTATCTTGGCCAGGAGGATATCCTCTCAATGAGGATGAAGACCTCCTCAATGGTCAAACGGTATCCGATTCCACTGCTGTATCCACTTCCGTTACACTTGTAAATGGAGTACCTCGATTTGATGGTTCAGGAGCTTATGAAGTGTATATATTAGGGATACTGGATAAAGACCCATATATGCGTCAGATATATTGGTCTCCCCCTTTGCCTTAGACAGCGAACAATCAAAGAGCACCCCCGGCGATGCTCCCCTTTCAACATCATGTATAAAAGCCTTTAGTTAATTCTTTTCACAGATAACTAAAGGCTTTTTTATATTCTTTAGATTTTAATGTAACTTTTTTCGGTTTTTTTCCGTCTATTATTATAGAGGACGAATCAGGGCGAATAAAATATCATGATATCAATCAGGAGGTAAACGTAATGACTGCAAAGGAGATTCAAGAGAGAAAAATAGCTTTTAACTGCCGTGAAGGGATGATTTTTCTTAAACATAATGAGATTGTGATATGCAGTGTCAACAAAAAACACGTAACAATACATACAAAAACCGGGGACATTTATACCTTCTTCGGCAATTTAAAGGAAGTAGAAGACAGATTAAAAGGGAAGAATTTTGTCCGATGCCATAAGTCATACCTGATAAACACCGATTACATAAAAAGAATCGCCAAAAATTTAGGCACATGGGAAATAGAGTTCAATTATATAAAAGAAAAAGCGCCGCTGAGCAGGCGGGGCAGGAAAATGATAATAGAAAGATATTTATCTGAAAATTGCACGAGTGACTAAGTGAATGCCATGCATCTATTTTACTATCCCGGCTGTAATAAACACTATCATCAGAATTCCAACAACTATCCGGTAATATGCAAAGGGCTTCAGGGTATGTTTGCCGAGGTACGACAGGAATTTATCCACTGCAAAAAGTGCTACTATAAAGGACATGACAAATCCCACTCCCAAAGCCTGCCATTCCACCAGCGTCATGCTGGAAATCCCCTTGTGAAGAGAATACAATGTGGCAGCGAACATGGTAGGTATGGCCAGAAAAAAAGAAAACTCCGCCGCTGCCCTGGCAGAAAGGCCTGCAGCAAGCCCACCCATAATGGTGGATGCCGACCTGGACATGCCTGGAAAAAGTGACAGGCATTGTGCAACACCTATAAAAAGGGATTGACCGATACTGGTATTATCCATGTCGTCCATGCCATAACGGCCGAAAATATTTTCCACAAGTATCATCAAAATCCCTCCAATAATGAGGGCAATGGCCACTGTAAAAGAGGAAAAAAGATGCTTTTCTATATAATCATTGAATATTACTCCTATTACCGCCGCCGGTATAAAAGCAATCAGCAGCTTGAACCACAGGCTAAAGCCCCATTTTCCCGGAAGTATGTTCAATATAGAATTGTATATTTTCTTTCGGTAGTAAAAGACTACCGCCAGTATGGCTCCCAACTGGATGACTATCTCAAACATAACATTGAAACTGCTGCCCTTAAAGCCTATTATATCTCCCACGATAATGAGGTGTCCCGTGGAAGAAATTGGAAGAAATTCTGTCAGGCCTTCGACTATACCCATTATAAACGCTTTAAAAATTAAAATCACAACAATGCTCCCTTCTTCCTCATTTATCAAGAATTAGACGATGGCCGGGTTAACTTCCATTAAGACCATTCTATAAATTTGAGTATTCGCGTTAAGCAATCAAACGCTTCATCCGCCATTACCCGGTAGCCTTCCCTATTGGGGTGTACACCATCAAAATCCAGTTTCTTTTTTATCTTTCCAAATTCATCCACCATGGCTCTATAAAAATCTATTACGGCTATATTCTCATCAGCGCAAAAATCCCTTAAAAACTTCCTAAATTTTTGCAGCTTCATTTCCACTGCAGGCTCATCTACAGGTATCGGTATTCCTATTACGGAAACTATTTTCGAGCCTTTTGATAATTTTACCATTTGTCTGATATTGTATTCCATAGAGGACAGAGAATATCCATTAAAAGCATCATTCGTACCCCCCATAATTATTACAATTCCAGGCAAAAGAGATATAACGTCTTTCTCAAACCTCTGCAACATCCCTTCCAATGTATCACCGTTTATACCTTTATTTACAATATTAAACCCTTTTTCCGTTTTTAAAATATGTACCCATGAAGCCTCCATACCATAGGGGTAACCCTGAGTGATGGAGTCTCCCAGCGCGACGAATTTTAAATTTTTTTTATCATTCATTGTCTCTAATCTCCTCGCCTCCTTTCCAAATATTCAACCAGGAAGTATGTCGTATTTATGTTATTCAAGCCCACTCTACGCTGTTGTTTATAAATTATTCAAACACCTTTTTTTAATGTCTTTACCCGTAGGAGTGTTTGCAAGGCCCCCTAATGCTGTCTCTCTGAGCTGTTCAGGAATCATGCGCCCCACCTCTCCCATAGCTTGTATAACCTCATCAGGAGGAATGACACTTTTTATCCCTGCCAAGGCCATGTCTGCGGCTAGCATCGCCTGAACAGCCCCCATGGCGTTTCTCTTCACGCAGGGCACCTCCACCAGACCTGCCACCGGGTCACAGACCATACCCATGACCGCTTTCAAGGCAAAAGCTACGGCATGACCCACCTGACGTGGACTTCCTCCAGCCAATTCCACTGCTGCAGCAGCAGCCATAGCAGAAGCGCTGCCGCATTCCGCCTGGCAGCCGCCTTCTGCCCCTGCCAGAGTGGCGTTTTTTGCGATTATCTGTCCCACAGCGGCTGCAGTAAAAAGTGCATCCACTGCTTCTTCATCTCTTTTTTTGAGTTCTTCTGCCACAGTGATGATTACTCCGGGTATAATACCACTAGAACCGGCTGTTGGTGCTGCAACAATTTTACCCATAGATGCATTTATATTTGAAACCGCCATAGCTCTGGCTGAGGCTTTCAGGACATTGGAACCCGAGAGACCTTTTTTTGTAGCCTGCCATAACCATAACCTGTACCCTTCACCACCGGTAATGCCGCTCATGGAATGGACCTGTTCGAAAACCCCGCGCTCTGCCGATTGTTTCATGACCTGATAGATTTTCTCCATCTTATCGAAAAGTTGCCGTTCAGATAGCCCCTGTTCTTTTGCATTCTGCTCTTTTATGATGGACGATATTTTCTGATTTCGCTTTTCGGCAAGGTTTATTAGCTCGCTCAACGTATTTATTCTCAAATATATTTTCCCTCCTGTCCAAAGCGGAGTGAACTTTCCAAAACCGTTACATGCTTTATTTCCATTTTAGAGTATCAACGGGCTGTCCAACACGCTGCACTAATCCATTCTCCCCCCTATTACCATTACTCTATATATCCCTTCATACTTTTCCAGCTCCTCTTTCACTCTTTCGGGCAAAGTCTCATCGGTCTCGATGATCATAAGGGCTTTTTCGCCTTTAGCCTCCCTGGAGACTCTCATCTGCGCAATATTTACCTTTCTTTTAGAAAGATATGTGGTAACCTGTGCAATCATTCCGGGCATATCCTTATGAATAGTGATTACCGTATGGAATTCCCCGGAAAATTCCGTCTTGAAGCCATCGATAGAAAAAATTAACACCCTGCCGCCTCCCACCGAAGAGCCTAATACCCTCGTAGTTTTTCCCTTCCCCTCCAGATAAAATTCCACAGTATTTGGATGAAGGTCAGGCCTTGCGCCACCATCAACCAATTCAAATTTCATTCCCAGTTTTTGTGCCTCTTCAAAAGAAACTTTTATTTTTTCATCGTCCGGCAAAAAACCCAGCAATCCAGCCACCAGCGCCTTATCGGTACCGTGGCCCTTCCCAGTCTCTGCAAAAGAATTATACAGTATAATCCTGGCTTTTTCAGGTTCTTCTCCCAGAATGTTCCTTGCGAGGTTCCCCAGCCTAACGGCCCCTGCTGTATGAGAACTGGAGGGACCTATCATCACAGGGCCGATGATGTCAAAAATATCCAAAAAATTCCACCTCGGCTTTCATGGCGCTTTTCCCCCATGTTTGGAGTCTTTCTTTTCTCAATTCTTTTTACCTCGCTTTGAGTCAAAGAAAATTGTTTTCAGCTTTATTCAAATAAGATATTAGCATAATCCGTCATGTATCACAAGCAGAAAAAAAGAGGATGTTCGTAATCATCCTCTTTTATATAGCATCCCCTCTATCAGGCGTGCACATCAACCTCCGCTCATGATGTGCAACACATCCACGTTATCGCCGTCTTTTATCCTGTAGGTGGCATACTGGTCTTTGGGCACCACCTTGCCGTTTACAATTACCGTTATCATCCGAAAGGTATACTTTTTTCTTCGCAGAACATCCTCTATCGTCATGCCTTCTTGGTATTCCATATCTTCCTTGTTGACTTTTATCAATATAACTCACCATCCGTTTTTACAGGCACGGTATGCCTACTATTTCTCACTCATAAGGCTGTCTTTCAGCGACGACATATTATTGATACTTGCTGATGAGTTCCACCACATCCGGGAAATCGATGCCTAACCGCTTTACGGTTTCCAGGGTAGGCACGCCATCTTGCGTCCATCCTCTTCGCTTGTAGACCGCATCGCAAAGTTTTTGATACTGATCTTCTCTGTATTCCCTAAGCATCCTGATTTTTTCTTCCACAGTCTTTCCTTCTATTTCGTATCCCAGTTCCTTTAACTGGTTATCATATCTTTCCATCCTGGACTCGTACTCCTCCTTTGTCACCGGCCCCAAGAAACGGTAAGGCGGAATATCATACTTGCGAGTGCCATACCCCATTCTTAAGTTGAATATCCTCTGGAAATTGTAAACCCTTTCGGATTGCAGTATGAGTTCTTCTTCTGTAATGTTCTTACCGGTGACGCCATTGAAAATATCCACATAGTTCCTAACATGTTCGGGCACCTTCGCAGGTTCGTCAGTAAGACCGTTATCCGCAGGCTCAATGTCATTCCAGGGCAGCTTGCAAAGCCCGTTCAAGCCGAACCACGTCCGAAACAGCGGGAAGTAAAAAAGCGCCTGGGCCTTATCCTCAAAAGTCGGAATCTGCTTGTTCACCATATCCATGAAAATAAGCCATGCCTCATCATGCTGCGGCCCTTTGTTGGCCATGGCATATCCTCCCTGCTGGGCCAGCGATTCTTTGCTCACATACTGTGAACACTCCAGGCCTTTAACCTCCATACCAATGTCGTTGATAAAATCCGGATCCGCACCGTATTCCTCTACAAAAATCTTCTTCATGCGGCGCACGCCCTGACCTGCAATTTTTCCGAAGCCATAGCCATTCCCCATCTGATGAATCAGTTCCAGCGCTGCTTCTTTATTACCGAACTTAAGCTCCAGGCCGCCGGTTATTTCCTTGTTTATAATTCCCCTCTCATAACACTCCATAATAAAGGCCATCAACGTGCCTGTAGAAATACTGTCAAGGCCATAGGTATCACAATAAAAATTGGCTTCTACTACATATTCAGGGTCAAATATGCCGCAATTTGCGCCTATGCCTGCTATGGTCTCATACTCAGCCGCATCCACACATACCTTTTGCCCCTTGTAAGGTCCAGTTTTTAATTCAAAATTATCCACCGCTTTGGCACATGCCATGGAACAGCCGTACCAGCAGCCGTCAGGCAGCCCCTGGGTAAAATATTTTTCTTTGAATATGTCTGAGCTGAGCTTCACGGCATCTGGATGGGAACCATACTGGAAATTCATGACTGGCAGCAAATCATAGTCATTCATTATTTCGGTCAGATGAGCCGTACCCACTTCCCTCATCCGGTTTTGTACCTTGTCCAGATCATGGATTTCCTTATGGATTTTGAGAGCCGCATTAATAATTTTCTGTTTGTCGGCAGGACCGTTGGTATCACCTTTTACACCTGTATATTTTACCACCAGGGCTTTTATCTTCTTGTCCCTGAAAACCGTTCCTACGCCTCCTCTTCCCGCCTGTTTCAATCTTGGCACGCCGCGCTTTACATCAAAGAAAGAAAAGTTGAGCATGCCGATTAGCGTATTTTCCGCGCCGCGCCCTGCTGACACCACCGCCACGTTTCGTTTATCCTCTTCGGAATCAGCGTACATGGCTGTAAACTGTTCTGCCGCCAGGTGAGAATCCACGGCTTCCAGCGGTGCCTCCTCTATGGTCACATATCCATTGTTTCCGTCAATATATATTATGACATCCTTCTCAGCCTTCCCTTGAATTTCGAGTGCATCCCATCCAGCAAACTTCAAGAGAGGGCCGAAGTATCCTCCTACATTGGAGTCTATGACAGAACCCGTGGTAGGCGATAGAGTAACTACCAAAGATTTGCCCGCTCCGGGATACTGCGTAATACCTCCTATGGGCCCGGTGGAAATTATTATTTCATTTTCCGGGTCGTTCCATTTCGTTTTTTCAGTAATGGCATTCCAGAGATACCACAATCCGAACCCTCTGCCGCCTATAAAAATTTCTTTCATCTGCTCGGTCACTGGCTTTGATTTTATGGTATTGTCGGAAAGATTTATATAAAGGGTCCTATTGGTATAGCCTTTATCCACCTTTCCCAGCTCATAATCCATTCTTGCCAAAAGCCTATGAGCTTTTTTCATTTCTATTACATTCTCCATCGCTTTTGCACCTCCGAACAATTTATTTTTCTTCCATGTATATGGCCCCGGTAGGACATACCCTGGTACATGCGCCGCAGGCTATGCATTTTATGGGTTCGTTAATGTCTGGATGAACATACATGGCATTGTTTGGGCAAAAACCCACACAGATATAACATCCCACGCATTTTTTGTCATCGATTCTTATTGCTCCATTTTTTGCCTGATAAAGTGCTTCCGTGTTGCAAACCGGCAAACATTCGCCGCAGTGGTTGCAGACAAAAATGTCGAAGCTTCCCGGTTTTTCTGCTTTCTCAATAATTCTAATCGCCGATTTTTCCGGATCTTCCACCTTGTAGCGGGTTTTTGAACACGCTGTCATACACGCTCCGCAGCCGTTGCAGAGTTCCGGTTTTGTTTTCACAATTTTCATAAAAGTCACCTCCATGCAATATTTACAAAAACTGCGGCAGGTCTTTCTCCCTTGGAGTTAAGGCATGCTGCCGCATAATTAATCTAGGTTACTCAGTAGTCCGGTTTGTACACAATCAATCTCTCTAACTACCCTTTAATTATATTCTATACATTTTTAATTTTTCCTGCTGATATAAAAAATTTTTAATAAACAGTGCAGCAACCAAAAGAGACTTTTTATGTCTCTTTAGCAAATGGCCCTAATTTTAGTTTATAAACATAAAAGATAAAAGCGGTGATAGCCAGTTTCTATCACCGCAATTTAGTTGTTTACCGTATATTGTAATGTAACGCCAAATTTATCCTTTTTAGCAGCACTTCTGCAAACAGGGCATAAACCGGGACGTGTAAGGCCTGCCCTATAATTCTTCCCGGAAGTGTTACAGCCATTGGAATCTTGAAAAGCATCTGCAGAAAATACGGCACAAGGATTACCGATGTAACTGTCTGCCCGATGGCAATGGCTAATAAAAGCTGCCAGAAAGATGGAACCGTCTTTTTAAACGGCATCAGTATCGCGGCAGGTATAATACCAGTAAGGGCTGCCGTCAAAGTAAAATGAGGCATATAAGGCCCCATAGGATTGATGTAATACCCCACTATATCTCCTATAGCACCGACAATCCCTCCTGATACAGGGCCAAACATTATGCCTGCCAGGATTACCGGAAACCCTCCAAAACCAATCCGAATGCCTTCCACACCGCCGATGCTCAGCCTTATACTGGCTACCCTCGTTAAAACAATGTTTAGGCTCACCAGCAAGGCCATGAATACCAATTCTCGGGTGGTAATCTTTTTCATTTAAAGCCTCCTTCCACTCTAAGGTATGGCAGAACTGCCACACCTGTGGAAAAGGCTTCCTCATGATGTGGCAGCGAACGCGGTGGCCCACCGCAAGCCCAGCAAATTTTCTGGCTTTTCGTCCGGAAGCAACGTCCCATCCTCCGGCACTTGACGCGGGACACCTACTCTGCTCATGTTCATAAACATTCTATCATTGTTTTCGCATTTTTGCAATATTATTATGGTATGTTGGATTATAAATTTTCAAGCACCTTTTGATAAATTTTATCAGCTAATTTAATCCCTTCATTTAACAGCTCTTCACCTTTATCTTTATGTTCTTGGACAAAATCAACATCATTAATGTTATTCAGATTTATCATTACATTGAGCCATCCACCCTGGAGAGCAGCTTTTAAACACAATGCTCCTACCCCAATGTCACTTGCTGTGGCAGGGTTTGAGTTGCCCAAAGCTCTTTCATGAAGCTGAAGGGCTTTAACGCTTTTTTCCATTATACTTAATGGAATCACCGTAGCTTCTTTTAGGGCCGTTTGCATGGCTTTATCCCTTAAATCTTTTTGTTCTACAGTATCTTTTGCCATTCTAAAAACCTCGGCCACTCGCGCAAAGGCTTCAGTATCTTTATCAATCAATGTTATCAAATTTTTCTGTAATTCTTCTCCTTCCTTCAATATCTCCTTCATAAGTAACTCTTTATCTTGAAATTTCTGTTTTCCAATTGTGAGATTTGCTACCATTGAGGAAAGGGCACTGCCAATAGCGCCAACTAGTGCAGAGGCAGCTCCGCCTCCAGGAGCAGGTTCCTTTGAACTTAGGAGTAATATAAAATCATTAATCGTAAGTGCAGACAACAATATGCTCAGCCCCTTTATATTGTAAAATCCCAAAGATATTATCCAGAATTAGGTGGTTTTCACTCCATAAATGTTTTTTAAATGTATTAATTCATTTTCCGTTTTGGACTGCAACTTTTCCTTTTTTAATTACTGTTTTTACAAGGTTGACCCCAAAGTGATACATGATAAAATCCAAATCTGGGGCATCCCATATCACAATATCCGCCTGTTTGCCTTGCTCAATGCTACCTATAGTAGAACTTCTTTTTATTGCGGCTGCAGCATTGAGAGTCGCCGCAGTGAGTACCTCTTCCGGCATCATCCTGTATTTCATACACGCTAAATTCATCACAAGCTGCATAGATTCTGTGGGACACGAACCTGGATTGAAATCGGTAGCCAGTGCAACTGGAATTCCCATTTCTATCATATTTCGCGCTCTAGCAAAAGATTCGTTTAAAAAGAGCGATGTTCCCGGCAAAAGCACCGCCACCACGTTGTTTTCCGCCATTGCAGAAAGTCCTTCATTGCCAGCATGGATAAGGTGGTCGGCGGAAATGGCCCCAACTTCTGCCGCAAGGTTTGCTCCCCCTAGTGAACTCATTTCATCGGCATGGACCTTAGGGATTAAGCCGTAATTTTTGCCACACTCCAAAATCTTTCGAGATTCTTCCACCCCGAATACCCCATGCTCGCAGAAAACATCGCAAAATTCTGCAAGATGTTCGCGGGCTACTATAGGTATCATTTCTTTTTCTATTAATTCTATGTATTCACCTGTTTTCCCTTTATACTCTTCCGGCACGGCATGTGCACCCAGAAAAGTCGATACCAACTCCATAGGGTGAATCTTATTTAACTCCTGGATGGCTTCCAGTGATTTTATTTCGTCTTCTACGGTCAGCCCATATCCACTTTTGGCCTCGCAGGTTGTGGTTCCATGAGCCATCATCCTGTCCAGGACAACCATACCGTTTTGTATCAGTTCCTCCAAACTTGCCCGTCGGGTATTTTTTACTGTATTTAATATTCCTCCGCCTATTTTTAGGATCTCGAGATAGCTCATGCCTTTAAGTTTGAGAAAAAGCTCCTTTTGCCGCCATCCAGAAAAAATAAGGTGAGTATGTGGGTCCACTAATCCTGGTGTCACAAGGTTGCCGTCAGCATCGACGATTTGGGCTTTTGAGCAAAAATTTCGCTGTCCTTCAAGAACTTTAAGCTGTTCTTTGGACCCCACACCAGTTATTATACCATCCTGCACAGCAATGAAGGCATCTTCTATAAACTTTATTTTACCCTGCTCTTTACCTTTTTTTGCGCACTTTCCTTCTGGCGTGGCCAGCAGACCAATATTTTTTACTATCAGGGCAGGAAAATTATCCATGATTCACCTCTAAGGTTGCATTTATTTAAAATGGCATAAAATCTATAAACTATATGCTCTAAATAATTACAATGTTTGTGTTTAGAGCAAATAGTTTTCCAGCACCTGCTTTTTACTGTCAAACCCCTCCAATTGAAGGTAATATTCTGCCACGTCTATTAGCGCATTCATGGGAGTAAGCCCCACGATTTCACTGCCCACAATATTAACACCATATCTTTTGGCTTCTGTGCGAATTAGTTCAAACACTCTGTAAAGTGATGTCTTCTCATAGTTGGTCATGTTTATGGAGACCTGGGCTAGGTTCCTATCTTCCAGCATGACTCCTATAGCCTTAACATATTTAAGGCCTCCGCTGCTTTCCCTGATTATTTTAGCTATTTTTTTGGCAATATTTATGTCCGATGTGCTCAAATTCACATTATACGCTATCAAAGGCATGCGGGCTCCAACCGCCACAACACCAGCAGTAGGATGTATCTCGGCCCTCCCGAAGTCCGGGAACCACGCGGGATCCTTTATTTTCTCTGCCATACCCTCAAATTCCCCTCGCCTGATATCAGCCAGATTCCTGCGTTCGGGCCTTGTGGCTGATTCTTCATACAAAAATACAGGAATTGAGAGCTCCCGGGCTATCCTTTCGCCCAGCTCTTTTGAAAGTTTGACGCATTCTTCCATCGTTATATCCTTAACAGGAACGAAAGGTATTACATCCACAGCACCCATGCGGGGATGTTCACCTTTGTGTTTTGTCATATTAATGAGTTCTGCCGCTTTTTCAGCTCCTTTAAAAGCCGCCTCTTTAACGGCATCGGGATCCCCTATAAATGTAAATACGCTGCGGTTGTGGCTCTGGTCAGAAGAATAATTCAAAAGTCGAACCCCATCCACCGATTTTATAGCTTTTGCGATAGCTTCAATAACCTCAGGCCTTCTGCCTTCGCTAAAATTTGGTATGCATTCTACGATTGGACTCATGCTCATTCCTCCAGTTTTAGAATCTTATCATACAGTTAAAGAACTAAGCCCGGCAGGTGGCGGTACCCGCCGGGTAAAAAACTATTTGTTAGACTCGCCTAATCCTTTTTCCACAACCTCATCAATAAGCTTTTCGTCAGGAATATAAGGAAGCGTTATATGGCCTAGGCCACGATAGTTTTTATTAAACTCTACAGCGGTCTCTATAGAATGTGGATTTCTGGCCCATGACCTTCGGGCTATTCCTCCCATGACATCCCATAGCAAAGCGGATTTTATTATGTTATCGGTTTTCAGGCTTCCATCCAGCAGCAGTCCAAAACCTCCATTGATAGCCTTACCTATGCCTACACCCCCGCCATTGTGCAAGGTCACGAGAGTCATACCCCTGGCCGCATTGCCGGCAAAGCACTGAGTGGCCATATCCGCCATGATATTGCTTCCATCCTTGATATTTGCAGTTTCCCGAAAAGGCGAATCAGCGCCGCTAACATCGTGGTGGTCTCTTCCCAACATTACCGGCCCAATTTCACCGTTTCTAACCATTTCATTGAACTTAAGGGCTATCTTCACTCTTCCCTCAGCATCTTGATATAGTATCCTGGCTTGGGTTCCTACCACAAGGTTATTTTTTTCTGCATCGCGAATCCAGACGTAATTATCCCGGTCCTGACCCCTCCTGTTGGGATCGATACATTCCATTGCTGCTTTATCGGTCTTTATAAGATCCTCATGCTTTCCGCTCAGGCAGACCCATCTGAATGGCCCATAACCGTAATCAAAAAGTTCCGGTCCCATTATATCCTCTACATAGGAAGGAAATATGAATCCATCTTTTTCATCCACGCCATTTTTTGAAATCTCCTTAACACCTGCATCAAACACTGCCTTCATGAAGGAATTTCCATAATCGAAGAAATAAGCACCCCTGTCCACCAGTATCTTAATCAATTCAAAGTGATGCCTCAAGCTGTTATTCACAAGTTCTCTGAATTTTTCCCTGTCTTCAGCCAGCATTCTTGTCCTTTCTTCAAAGGTAAGCCCTTGAGGGCAGTATCCGCCATCATAGGGAACATGGCAGGAAGTCTGATCCGATAATAGATCAACTTTTATATTATTTTTGACTATATATTCCAAAAGGTCTACTACATTGCCGTAATATGCTATGGATATAGGCTTTTTTTTGCGTAAATATTCGTTTGCAATCCGGAATATTTCTTCGAAATCAGAAGACACCCTGCTGACCCATCCCTGAGCATGCCGTGTCTTAATTCGTGAATAATCCACCTCAGCTATGATGCCGACTCCTCCAGCTATTTCCACAGCTTTAGCCTGGGCGCCGCTCATACCGCCAAGGCCTGAAGATACGAAAAGATGACCCGCTAAATCTTTATCATGGGGGATGCCGAGTTTTAGTCTCCCCGCGTTCAGTAATGTATTAAAGGTGCCATGGACTATCCCCTGAGGGCCGATGTACATCCAACCGCCTGCAGTCATCTGACCATAATTAGCTACACCCATTTCTTCGGCAATTTCCCAATCATCCTGATTATCAAACATACCCACCATAAGGGCATTGGTGATGATCACTCGCGGAGCATCAGGCTTTGAAGGAAAAAGCCCCACCGGATGACCTGATTCAATTACCAAAGTCTGATCCTCAGTAAGGATTTCAAGATACTTCTTTATCAATCTATACTGCATCCAGTTCTGGCATACGCTACCAGTTTCACCGTAAGTCACTAATTCATAAGGGTAAAGGGCTACTTCAAAATCAAGATTGTTGTCTATCATAACCTGTAAAGCTTTGCCCGCAAGACATTTTCCTTTATACTCGTCTATCGGTTTTCCGTAAATCCTTCCTTCGGGCCTGAATCTGTAAGCATATATCCTCCCCCGAGTTTTTAGCTCATTCAAAAATTCCGGAGCAAGTTTTTCGTGGTATTTTTCCGGTACATAGCGAAGTGCATTTTTTAAAGCAATTTTTGTCTGTTCCTTTGAAAGGCGGAAAGCTCTAGCTGGCGCCCTTCTTATACCTTCCACAAAATCTGGCATTTCCGGCAGTTCATCATCTAATTTCACCGTCATAGCCTTTGATATATCTAAATTATCCAACATACATCAATTCCCTCCCTTTTAATATATTCCAAACAAAAATAGTCTGTTTTTTATCATCATATTCTATATTAAAATTAATTTAACCTTCGGAAAATATTCTATCCAGGAGGACTTTTTTGCTCACCTTGAATTTGCTGGGCGGTATCCCCACTACATTCTTAAAAACCCTACCAAAATAATTGGGATCATAATATCCCACTTGTTTTCCTACATCTCCTATGCTCATATCAGTGGTAAGAAGCAACTTCTTGGCCTCATCTATACGCAGCTTTGTAACATAATCAATAAAACTAATGCCGATAAAATTTTTGAAACCGTGACTAAAGTAATATGGACTTATATGGACATAGTCGGCCACTTCTTCTAATGTAATAGGCTTTTTGAAATTATCCCGGATGTAATTTAAAGCCCTTTCAAACACTTCAAGGTTCATGCGCTTGCGACCTTGGCAGATTTGTTGAATGATTCCCTTTATAGCTTGCTGCATCAAATTTTGAAGGTCCGCCATCGTGTCACTTTTCAAAATCCCTTCTACACATTTGCCGCTCAAAGCCGCAAGATTTTCTTGATCTGCCCCGGCCTCCATCGCTACTCTCATAAGAGTGGTTATTATCTCTATGAGTCGGGTCTTCATAGTAAGTGGATTTATAGGTCTTTGCTGTGGGATATTTCCCATTAACTCTCGAAGTATGTTATATGCTCCCTCTTCATCACACGCAAGCACCCGCACCGAAAGCTGGGATTCCACTTCCACAGAATAAATGCCCAGATCTTCTGAAAAAGGTAGCACATTGTCGATATGTATTACCTGGCTTTTACCTAGAAAGAATTTATGATGGCAGGCTGAAAGAGCTTCTTTGTATGATAGGTGCAGATCTAGTATATCTTTATACCTCCGACCTATACCTATTGAAACAGAAATCCCGGTCTCTTTTTCAACCTGTTCTTTTAGGCAAGCACCTGTATTCATACTGTATTCTACTTCAGATTCTTTATCTCTTTCTATCCAGAGCAATACTGCCAATAGGTTTTCTTCCATATTAACTACCAATGCACCAAACTTTTCTGCAAATCTTTTCAAACATTCATATAATCTTATCCTTATAGTTTGCTTTTGGATTTCACTCCTATTTAATGTATCTGAATAATAGTTGTCTATAGTTACCACCATAACTGTATTGGGCAAATGTTCTATTTTTAATTTTTTTTGTAATTCCCATATATCTTTTACACTGGTAATATCGTTGAAAAGCAAGTCTTTGAGAAAACCTTTTCTGGCATAATCTCGTATTAAATCGTCCATCCCGCTCACCTCAACTTAACACTTTTGCGGGAAAATCCGGGTCTTTAATTATTTCTCTTGCTGCATCATAACCGGCATCAGCATAACGTATGACACCAAGAGCGGGATCTGCCTTCAAGACATAATCCAATCTTTTTTGCGCATGTTCCGTACCATCGGCTACCACCGTCATACCGGAGTGAATAGAATATCCTATACCAACTCCCCCTCCCTGGTATATACCTACCAGGGTTGCCCCTGAGCTACAGTTTAAAAGGGCATTGAGTACCGGCCAGTCTGCAATAGCATCGCTGCCGTCTTTCATTGCTTCGGTTTCCCTGAAAGGTGAGGCAACCGCCGCTGCATCCATATGATCTCTTGTGATGGCTATAGGGGCTCTTAGTTTCCCTGACGCCACCATTTCATTTATAATCTTTCCGAAAACCGACCTCTCTTTATAATTGAGCCAGCATACTCGTGCCGGCAGGCCATGGAACATAAATCTTCTTTCTACAAAGCTCAGCCAATCGCTAAGCCTTGTATCTCCTTTAAAAAGGGATAGTATCACCTCATCGGTCTTATAAATATCCTCAGGGTCTCCTGACAAGGCTACCCATCTGAAAGGCCCTCTTCCCTCACAAAAAAGCGGTCTGATGTATTCCGAAGCAAATCCCGGAAAAGAAAAAGCATTTTCAACGCCTGCTCTGCGCCCTTGTTCTCTCAGGTTATTACCGTAATCAAATACCACAGCACCTTTATTTTTAAGCTCAAGCATGGCCTTTACATGGCGCCGAATAGTTTCCATAACTAACCCTTCATATTGAATAGGGTCTTGCTCTGCTAGCTTTCGTGCTTGCTGAGGCGAAAGTCCCGATGGTATATAACTTTTCAGATCATGGGCCGGAGTTTGGTCTGTCACTATATCTGGTATAATATTATGATCTACAAAGTATTCATATATATCTGCTGCATTTCCACATAATCCGATGGATGCAGGTTCGCATTTTGCTATATATTCCCTCGCTATTTCGAGCGCCTCATCTATGGAATTGGCCATGATATCGATAACACTTGATAATAGCCTCTTTTTAACAATGCTTCTATCTACATCAGCCACGATGGCAACTCCGGCGTTGGCAGTAACAGCCAACGGCTGAGCGCTACCCATCTCACCAAGCCCCGAAGTGAGCACCATCTTTCCTTTAAGAGTTCCTCCAAAATGTCTTTTAGCCACCTGGCTAAAAGTCTCCCAAGTGCCTTGGAGTATCCCCTGGGTGCCGATGTATGCCCAGGAAGCAGCGGTTGATTGTCCGTAAGCAGTCAAGCCCTTTTCCTCGAGCTTATGGAAATAGTCCCAATTAGACCAGTAAGGCACCACCAACGCTCCTGCCATGATTACCCTGGGTGCGTACTCAAAAGTCCTGAAAACTCCCACTGGTTTTCCTGATTGAATTAGAAGAGTCTCATCGTTTTCTAGATTAATCAATGCATTTACAATGGCCTTTAAAGAATCCACATTCCTTGCCACTTTGCCCCGGCCACCATAAGCCACTAATTCATCTGGCGCCTTGGCAATATCCGGGTCGAGGCAATTTAGGAGGAGCCTTAAAAGCCCCTCCTGCTGCCAGCTTTTGCATGATATATTGTTACCAACAGGAGATTTGATGATCATGATTTATACCTCTTTTGATTATGTTTTTGATTAGGTTTTTGCTTAAATTATACTATTACTATGTCAATATAGAAGGCCACAAGCTTAACCTACGACCTTCATAATGTTTTTACTCTAATATTTCTGATAGATCTTTTTTATTAGGAAAAATCAGATCTCCTATTACTATACCTATAAAGGATAAAACCCCACCAATTAATATTGGCTCAGCTCCAATGGGTTTCCAGCCTAAATAGCCCGCTAACCACCCTATAAAACCGAATAATGCGCTTATAAGTACTGAATTTTCACTGGATCGATTAGATAAAAATCCAAATAAAACGGGAAATGCTAATGTAGCACCTAGAATGTCCGATGCCATAATCCATAAGGAAAACATATTAGGTGCCAGAAATACAAAAATTAAAACTAAAATGCCCAATGCCGCTGTAATCCATCTAGATGCGTTTAGAAGCTGTTTATTATTAAGTTTTCTATTAAATGGCATTTCATATAAATCTCTTATAGTCTGAGCAGTCCCTATTAAAAGCATCGAATCAGCAGTGCTCATGATTATTGCCAATAAAGCTCCTATTATAATAGCTCCTAACCATATTGGTGCTTTATCTATCACCATTGTAGGTAATATTTTTTCCGGATCTGCAAAATTCGGATATAACACCTTCCCACAAAAGCCAATTATATATACTATTGCAGCTAATAACAAATATCCTAAGCCACCTAAAACCATCCCCATTTGAGCAGTTTTTTCATCCTTACTTGAATAAGCACGTTGCCACCAATCCGGAAGTGGCACAAATCCCAGGAAAAATACTAAAAATGCACTTAAAGCCTGTATAGGAGTAACATAGCCTATAAGCGAAAAATGTTCAGCAGGAACGTTTTTTATAATAGAACCGAAACCTCCTGCTTCCGGCAAAACGTAGAACATCATAAAAATTAATCCAATAACCCCTACTATACCTTGAAAGACATCAGTTATTGCTACAGACCACATTCCTCCATAAGTTGTATAAGCAATCATTATTAATGCTGTTAATATAACAGCCAAGCTATAATTCATGCCGGTAATAGTGGAAAGAATTTTACCCATACCAATATATTGAAAGGCTAGTATAGCCATAATCGAGAACCATACCAAAATTGCTCCTAATACTCTTATTTTCCTTCCAAATCTGAATTCTAAGAACTCGGAAATTGTTGCCGCTCCTGTTTTTACCCCAAACTTTCGTATTTTCCCGGCCAATATATACCCTATCCCACTTAAGCATATTACATATCCTGCCGTATACCATACTTGGGATAAACCTCTTATATAAACCCAACCAGCAACACCTACAACTGATGCAGCTCCAACATATGTTGCAAGTAATGTCCAAAACATAACAAAAAGATTCATCCTTCGTCCGGCTACTAAAAAGTCCTCGCCAGTATTAGTTTCCTTTTTTGCCGCCCAGATACCCACAGCCAATGTGATAACAAGATAGAATATAACTCCTAGCAATAAATCTATATTCATTTATGTCACTCTCCTTCCTCTATTTTTTATTAATTTATCCTTACTTATTTATTAATTTATCCTTACTTAATTGTACTTTTTATATGCTGTATTGTATGAAAATTATTTTATTATATATTTTATTATGATAGGTATTATCAGATACTACCGATTATATAAAATTCATTTTGTTTTATTTATTCGAACTTCGCTTTTGTCTGCATCAACTTTGACGATATCTCCATTTGATATAACTGTAAAAGGATCCTCTTCCAAATTATCTACCAGAGGAACACTCATAATAACAGCCGCTGAGACCAATACCGGATCGGGATCTTTGACAATCATGGCTTTAGGTAAATTATTATATAAGGATAATTGATATAATCCATCTACTTGAACCACGGAGCTTCCTTTTCCACTGGGAAAAACCAACACTTTATTTGCAATGCTCTGACCTTTTAAGCAATGATTTTTTTCTATTACGATTCCGGTTTTCGGATCTATCAAATAAAAACAAAAAGGATCATTTGAAACAATAGCTTCTGCTTCTGCACATCCTTTAACAATTTTTCGGCATTTTAACTTCTTCTCTTGTGTTGGCATTTATATTTCCCCCTTTATAGCAGCTTCAACACAATCTTCAAGTCTACGTATTATGAAGGATTGACCCCTTCTTTCCCTGTAATATGCACATTTTGGTGAATCTGTAATGCCTAAACCACCCTCGAAAGATTTCCAACACGGCTCATCTATGCAAGTATCCGGTACCAAATGTGCGCCAGCTCTTTCAATTGTCTCTAAGTAACCAGACCTCTTGGCTAACTCGATTGTTGCAAAAGAGGTGAGAATCCAAAAAGCAACGTCTTGATGCACCTTCTTACCTTCTAATAATTTTGCCACATCTTTAATCTGGTCTAATGTATAATGAGGGCATCCCAACATCACAAGATTAATCTTGCCGCTCTTTTCGGAAATCTCTTCTTGAGTTTGTTTTATATGTTTATCTGTGACGTTGATTTCAAATTTTGGTTTATTATTTCTAAAAGCTTTTTCTAATGTAGTTGCTTCTGGTGTCACACCGACAATATGGTACATTGCCACTGCTCCTGATGTATTCAGCTCTGCACCCATATAAAGCATTTTTTCAGGTAGATGATATTTATTTAAATTCTTTATATTGAACACAGGGATTTCTGACCCCACATATTTACCCACATAAAATCCCATTATCCCCCAGTCAAATTCATCTTTCAAATTAGCTTCAACATTTACCAAAACGGTACCTTTCCGGTTTTCATCCAAATGAAAACCATACTCCGGAGTCTTTCCTATCACTGCAGCAGCCAAAGCACTAGGTGAAGATTCTCTATTGGTCCTTGCACCTAAAACAGAATTAACGTAAGGTGTGGCGCTTGATTCGGAAAAAGCTACATGTTCACCAAATGTAGGTACATTATCTTTTAATTCAGGAATGCAGCTGAAATTCAATATAGCACCTATTTTTTTATAGGCATCTATAGTCTTTCTATTTAATTCCAGTTCCTTATCAGTAACAGCATAGTATTTTGTTAAATTTAAATCCCATGATGGGTTTGTGGAGGGAGCAATCTTGCATTTGGCTCCGCCCCTTACCAATAATTCGCAAAAATAAGTATCTCCTTCTTGACCACTTAAAGCCACATGTGCTCTCGTAATTTCTATCATTCTTTCAGCCCCAAAGGTTTCTCCTAAAGCAACAAGCAGTTCCATAGCTTTTTGAACACCTGGACCTTGCTTACCATCTAGCATTTCTTGTTCTTCGATTGTTAATCTCATTTGATAAAACCCCCTATGTTTAAATGCATTTAAAATATACTGTCGTTTGGTTTTTGACCTTTTAATGCAGTTATTACGTTGTTTGTCGCCCTAGTTTTTAACTCTATTAATGATTCATGAGAAATGTAAGATACATGTGGAGTTACCAATATATTTTTGCTATAAAAAATCTCTCTATCAGGTTCTGGCGGTTCATTATCCACGACATCTAATCCTGCTCCAGCGATCTTTCCATTTTTGACGGCATTTATTAATTCTTTTTCATCTATGATTTCTCCCCGCGAAACATTTATGAGGACGGCATCTTTTTTCATCAACTCAAGCTCTTTTTTCCCTATCATGTGCTCCGTTTCGTTGGTCAAAGGCGTATGAATGCTGGCAAAATCACATATTTTAAATCCTTCTTCCCACTCGACCTTTTTTACTCCGAGCTTCTTCATCTCTTCGACATTTATGTATGGATCATATGCTATCACTTCCATCCCTAAAGACATGGCTTTTTTAGCAACTGCTTTTGCTATCCTTCCAAAACCTATAAGATATAGAATCGAACCTTTTATTCTCTTAGGCATATTGTTATAGTTAACAGTCTGAGCTCCCCATAAACCTTTTTTAACCGGTTCATTGTATGAATTAATTTTTTTAGCAAAATAATATATAAACAATATAACTTGATCCGAGACTTCTTCAGTACAATATCCCGGGACATATGTAGCAATTATCCCTTTATTTTTTACAGCATCCAAATCTATCCTGTTAAATCCTCCTCCATAAACAGAAATAACCTTGCAATTTTCCAGTTTATCTATGGTAGTTTTAGGAATGTCTACATAAATTTGAGCTAAAATTGCGTCAGCTTTTTTGCCAAAATCTTCAAGGTCATCTTTATAATCGTGTCTTGAATGTTTAATGATACAGTCAGGAAAACTGGATTTTAAAAGTTGTGTTTCAATTTCATAATCTTTCCATTCTTCATCAATAATCCAGATCAATTTTGACAAAACAATCCCTCCTCTTTAGACATTACTTCAACACCATTTATTAATAACCTTCGGACTGTGTCAGATATTTTTAGTATTTTTTTGTTTTACAACTATTTTAAGTAAACAAAAAAAGCAGCCTGAAGGTTTATTAAATGCGATCAAAGTATTGTAAAAGAGCTTAAAAGTTGATGGCTGATGATTGCAATAATAAAGCACGCCCAAGAGTTTGAAATCGATCATCCAATGAAAGATTCATGGCGGCATGCAAAAGCAGGAGCGGACACAGTTGCCATATCATCCTTCGATAAGTTTGCATTTATAGAAAAACGTCAAAAAGAAATGAC
>JARRBK010000032.1 GCA_029982615.1 Tepidanaerobacteraceae bacterium
CATCTTTAATTCCATTTCAAAGAGCTGGGAACTGGGTAAGGCGGTCTACAAATGCAGGAAAACCCATGACGACCCCATTGAAAACATAGTGAAGATAGTTGGAGGATATAAGGTTTTCAAGGGCAAGATTGTAGATATAAATCGCGAATTCGGAGCGGAAAAGACCAAAGGCTTCTCCATGGGGAGACTAACCCTTGAAGGCCTTGAAGAATATAGAGGCGAAAAAGCTTTCGTGGATTTCCAGAACGAATGGCTGAGGCTAGAAATAAGCGGAAAAGTCAAATGCCTGGCTCCGGATTTAATATTAATACTGGATTCAGAAACCGGGGAACCCATTAGGACCGATATAGTAAAATACGGATATCGCGGGAGCATAGTTGTAGTTCCCGCCGATGAAAAGATGCGCACCCAACTGGGCATTGAAACCTTTGGGCCGAAGTATTTCGGATACGATGAGGATTATACCCCAGTGGAGAAATTGGTAGGAATATAAAGTTTGAAGCTCTTACCTTCAGGTAGGAGCTTTTTCACATTAAAAAATAAACATACAGTCAGTTGATGTTGAATAATTATAAAATTTAACTATAATAGAAGTAAGATGCTAGTTATGGAGTGGATACCATGCCGCTTAAATTAATTACGATTGATCTTGAAAGATTAAAGATTCATATATCGTCGAAATTAATGGATTTCCCGAAATAGAGGGTGCTTATTTATTCGGTTCCTGCTTGGAAAAAATGAGACCTGATAGCGATATAGATCTTGGAATTATTTTTGTAGAAAATCCAAAGCAAAAAATAGATTTGCTGATTGAAAAAGTCTACTTCTCGCTAGGTCGCTTCGATGGCCATCCCTTTGATATAGTTTCGGTACGTGATGTTAATACTATACTGGCTTTTAAAATTTTCCGCCATGGCATACCAGTGTATATTTCTGACAATGATAAAGTTACCGATCTAATTGAACAAATTAGCAGAAAACATTCCGATATATATCCCCGTTATAGAAAAGCACTGGAGGTTGTAAGCGGGACGAGGGGTGAATAGCTTAGAATCTACGAAATCATCTCAAAGGAGCTCGACGATTTCCAAAAATTCATTGATAGCATTTTAAAGGTAATAAAATAAAGTTTATAAGGTTATTTTCCCAGTACGTCGCAAATTTTTCTATATCACATGTTTCTCAATTTGTTTAAAACCGGCCCTTTTGTTGCGGCGAGCCACATCAGTCCGCATATCATTCCAAATACGATGTTTACCGCACCCACGAGCTTCACGAGGTTGCCCGGGACAAATGATACTATAACCATTCCTGCACTTCCCATCACCGTTGCAAATGAACTCATGAGCGACGATGCCGAGCCGGCATCTTCTTTTTGCTGCTCCAGCATGAAAAATGTGCTGGGCGGCCGGGTGCAACTGGCGGCAATAGTCGCAGGGAGCAGCATGATAGCGAATGCCTGAGGCCCTGTATTTCCCAGAGCATATATAAAAATTCCGCTCAAGACAATAGTTATAAAACAGGCATTTATAATCGAAAACCTTTTGAACCTAGCCGAAAGCTTCAGGTAAATCAGCGGGCCTGCCAGCATGCCTGCGGCATTAAAGGCAAAATAGTAGCTGTAGACCTGGCTGCTCAACATGAAAACATCCTGATATATGTAAGAAGATGCAGATATGAAAGCCATAGAAGTTATACTCAGCATGGAAAAAATGATAAGCAAAAAGGTGAATCCGGGGTTTTTAAGAACCACCCCGAGACGCCCTATGGTTTGCATGATGCTGCCGTTGCTCCTTGCCTCCAGTGTTTCTTGAAAAGCCAGAGCACCCACGAAGGTTACGATGCCCAAAAGCGCTTGGGTGACAAAGACCCCCCTCCAGGATGTGATTTTCAGTAAAAGAGCACCTATAACCGGCGCCACGGCAGGACATATAACCACCATTGACTGTACCAGCGCCAGTATTGATTCGCGTTTCCTGCCCTCGTACACATCCTTTACAATAGCTGTGGCCAGAGCGCTGGCAACGCTTCCGCCTGTAGCCTGCAAAATCCTGAAGAAAATCAGCTGATATACATTTAATGCAGTGGAGCACAAAAAGCTTGCAACAATATAGCCGATAAGTCCAACAAGCAAAACGGGTCTTCGGCCGTATTTATCACTCAACGGCCCCCATATCAGGGTTCCAATACTGAAAAATACGAAAAACAGTATTAGAGTGAGGTTTGTAAGATAATCCTGCGTTTGAAAATACTTGGTCATAGTCGGCAGAGCTGGGAGATAAAGATCAGTGGACAGGGGTACAAAAGCACTCAAAAGCGCCAGAAATATTATTAGGCCCTTATTGCCCAGATATTCCTGCCGGATAGCCATGTCAGAGGAATAAATGTATTCACAGTTCATTTTTGTCAGCTCCTGTTCTTCAAATATGCACCGGATGGTTTTTAATAAAAAAAAACATTTTGCCACTTAAATATTTTTTATTTTATTATACTAATTATCACATGTATAATCAAGATTTCACTTTTGGGCGGGTTGCGCATGTTTAGATCATGCTGTTAATATTCAGCAAATGCCTACGGCATTCTTGAAAACCGGCTTTTTAAAAAAAAGGCGTTATGCTATAATATAGACACATTAAAACCGAGACAATGTTGATACAGCGGCAATAACAATCAAGACAGGAGGGGCGTTGTTTGAACCCTTATTCTGGAAAAAAAATCCTGATTGTAGAGGATAGCAGGTTAAATGCACAAATAACGGCGGATATTTTAAGCAAAAACGGTTACAGGACAGATACGGCGCGCACAGGGGAGGAGGCAGTGGAAAAAGTCCGCAGAAGCTGGCGGCCTGATCTCATTTTAATGGATATAGAGCTCGGCAAGGGGATGGACGGAATAGAAGCGGCACAGCAGATTCAAAACCTGGGCGATATCCCTGTGGTTTTTCTTACAGCCAATGCCAGCAGGGAAATAATGGAAAAGATATGCTCAGTGACTGCTTACGGGTATGTAATAAAAAATTCAGACAAATACGCGCTGCTGTCAGCGGTGGAAATGGCATTAAAGCTGCATGAGGCCAATGTCAGGGTGAAGCGGAGCGAGGAACTTTTTCGCCGAATGTTTCAAATGCACGAAGTGGTTATGCTCCTAGTTGACCCTGAGTCCGGACGCATAGTGGAGGCAAATGAAGCCGCATGCCGTTTTTACGGCTATTCCAGAGACATGCTTATGAAGATGAACATGGCACAGATAAATATTACTTTCAGCAAGGACATTTTGCAAAAATACAGGGAAGCTATTGAGCAAAGCTGCAGCCCATGCGTTTGCGTTCACCGCCTGTCGGACGGCCGGGAAAGGTTTGTGGAAGTGTATTCGGCTGTAATAAACCATGAGCAGGGCCCTTTGCTCGACTTAATTATCTTTGATATAAGCAAGCGGATTCAGACTGAAAAAGAAATAAAGTTTTTTCGACACCTGGTAGAAAATTCACTGGTGGAAATTTATATATTCCGCTGCGACACGCTGAAATTTATGACTGTCAACCGTAGCGCTAGGGAAAACCTGGGGTATACCGCCGATGAACTGGAGCGCTTGACTCCTCTGGATATTATCCATGAGATTAACCGAGAAAGTTTTTTGGACCTCATAGCGCCCCTTGCCGCAGAAAAGCAGGAGCAGATAACTTACTGCACGGTTCACCGACGCAGGGATGGTTCCGTCTATCCCGTGGAACATCATCTGCAGCTTATGGAGTATATGGGGGAGAAAGTGTATATGGCCCTTGCCATTGATATCACCGATCGCAGGACCATGGAAGCGGAACTGGCGAAAAAAGAGGCCACCCTGAGAGCAATAATGGAATCCGCCCGGGATGCCATAGTGATGATCAATGGGCAGGGGAATGTGATTTTTTGGAACCCAGCCGCAGAGCAGCTTTTTGGCTATTCCCGGGAAGAGGTCATGGGGAAGGAACTGCATAAATTTATTGCGCCGGCAGAGCTGTATGATGCGTACAAAAGTTCCTTTGCAAAGTACCGAGCCGGAAAAAAAGGGGAATATGATGGGAAAATGCTGGAATTGACGGCAATACACAAGGACGGGCGGGCCATTGAAGTGGAACTTTCCCTTTCCAAAGTGAAAATAGAAAATGAATGGCATTTTGTAGGAATTATGCGAGATATAAGCGAGCGTAAGAAGACAGAGGAACAACTCTACCGGTTGTCCATAACCGATCCGCTGACAGGTGTTTACAATCGGCGCTTCTTCATGCAGATGATGGAAAGAGAGATAGAGCGCACAAGGCGGTCCGGTCGGCCCTTCTCTATCATTATGCTGGACCTGGATAGATTCAAGAGCGTAAACGACCGTTTTGGGCACGCCGCCGGCGACACGGTTTTAACTCAAGTAACGGAACTTTTAAAAAAAAGGATACGCAAGTCGGATTGCCTTGCTCGCTGGGGCGGAGAGGAATTTATCATCCTTTTGCCCGAGACATCAGTTGAAGATGCGGCAAATCTTGCCGATGAGCTGCGGCGGCTTTTGAGTGACATGGAATTGCCCGAGATAGGACATGTTACGGCCAGCTTCGGCGTATCGGAATTCAAAGCATCTGATACTGTCGACACTATTATTATGCGCACAGACAGCATGTTGTACGAAGCAAAATCCGCAGGCAGGAACTGCGTGCGCTTTTCTACTTAATTTTAATTCGGGTGCAGAAACTAAGTCCGCTGCTTCAGATGGCAAAAGCTGTCCTGTTGTATTTTTCCGGCAGGAAAGAGGATTTTTACAACAAGGCAGTAGCGTATTTATATTTCGTGCACAATATTGTATAATCTTATCAAATACTTTTTGTTGGGAGATGGCAGGATGGTAGGGAAAGTTGTTTGCAGGGCCACTGGCCTTTTGTTTTTAGTAGAAGAAAGCAGGATTGTTTTTTGCCGGCCAGAAGGCCATTTTTCAGTCAGGCTTGACTTGACAATGAAAAGGGGGGAAGAGCTTTGTTGTGGTCGAAAGATGAGGCATTAACCAGAAAAGAAATCGAAACCATACAGCTTGAAAGGCTGAAATACATAGTGAATTATGCTTACGAAAAAGTGCCGTTTTACAGGAAGGCTTTCGACAGGATTAATCTTTCCCCAAAGGATATACAATCTTTGAAAGATATCGAAAAAATACCCTTCACCACAAAGGATGACCTGCGGGACAATTATCCCTATGGGATGTTTGCCGTACCGATGAAGGATGTGGTACGTATCCACGCTTCTTCCGGCACCACCGGCAGGCCCACTGTAGTGGGATATACCAGAAAAGACCTGGACACGTGGTCGGAGCTGGTGGCACGCGTTGCTTTTATGGCAGGGGCGCGTGAGCATGACATTGCCCAGATTTCTTTTGGGTACGGGCTTTTTACTGGGGCCCTGGGGCTTCATTACGGCCTTGAAAGGATAGGAGCTGCGGTGGTCCCCGTTTCCAGCGGCAATACCGAAAGGCAGATAAACCTCATGCGGGATTTTGGCTCCACAGTATTGGTGAGCACCCCTTCTTACGCCATGTACATGGCGGAAGTAGCAGAACAGATGGGGGTAAAGCGGGATGAAATACGCCTCAGGCTAGGACTTTTTGGAGCAGAGGGGTCTACAAAAGAGATGAGGAATGAACTAGAAAAGCGGTGGGGAATAAGCGCTACGGAAAATTACGGTTTGAGTGAAATTATCGGCCCAGGGGTTTCCGGAGAGTGTGAGGAAAAAGAAGGGTTGCATATAGCTGAAGACCATTTCCTGGCAGAAATAATTGATCCGGCTACGGGACGCCGGCTGGGCTATGGTGACAAAGGCGAACTGGTCATAACCACCCTTACGAAGCAGGCTCTGCCCCTGCTGCGATACCGGACCAGGGATATCACCAGCCTGAATCCGGAACCCTGCCGTTGCGGCAGGACGTTGATGAGGATGTCCCGAGTGGAAGGCCGCAGCGATGACATGCTCATCATACGAGGGGTCAATGTATTCCCTTCGCAGATAGAAAGTGTTTTGATGAACATAAAGGGAGTGGGGCCGCATTACGAGATTGTTGTGACTAAAAAAGGATATATGGATGAACTTACGGTAAATGTGGAACTTGTGGATGGAGAAATGCTGGACAAGTACCAGAAACTGGAGGAACTAAACGCTCAAATCCGCCACAAGCTGAAGACCGTACTTCAAATTGACGCTAAGGTCAATCTCGTTGAACCCAGGAGCCTTGCACGGTTCGAAGGGAAGGCCAGGCGTGTCAGGGACCTTAGGAAATAGAAAAATACAGAGGTGATGGCAATGAAGAAATTGTTGCTGGGCAATGAGGCAGTAGCTTTGGGGGCTTATGAGGCAAGAGTGAAAGTGGCATCGGCTTATCCCGGGACCCCAAGCACCGAAATAACCGAAAGCATATCCAGGTATGAGGATATATATGTTGAATGGTCTCCCAACGAGAAGGTGGCTCTGGAAGTAGCTCTTGGGGCATCCATAGCGGGAGCAAGAGCCATGGCCTGCATGAAGCATGTAGGGCTGAACGTAGCGGCGGACCCGCTTTTCACATCATCCTATACAGGCATAAACGGCGGCCTTGTGATAGTGGTGGCCGACGATCCGGGAATGCACAGCTCACAGAATGAACAGGACAGCAGGTTTTACGGCAGGGCGGCCCACATTCCGGTGCTGGAGCCTTCGGACAGCCAGGAAGCAAAGGATTTTACAAAGCTGGCTTTTGATATAAGCGAGAAATTTGATACTCCCGTTATGCTGAGGATGACTACTCGTGTATCCCATTCCAGAAGCCTGGTGGAACCGGGCGAGAGGCTGGATGTGGGTCTTAGAGATTATGCAAAGGATGTCGGCAAATATGTTATGATGCCCGCCATGGCTAGGGGCAGGAGGACAGTATTGGTAGAAAGGGAAAAAAAACTTCAAGAATACGCAGAGAAAGCCGATATAAATAAAGTCGAGTACAACGACCGCTCCATCGGTATAATCGCCGCGGGAGGAGCATATAATTACGCAAAAGAAGCGACTCCCGGCGCATCCTTTTTGAAGTTAGGCATGGTCTGGCCGCTGCCGCAGGATTTGATAAAAAATTTCGCCAAAAACGTTGAAAGGCTTTTTGTGGTGGAAGAACTGGAAACATTTGTCGAAGATTATATTAAAACTTTAGGGTTAAAGGTCTTCGGAAAAGACTATTTCCCAAAAACTGGAGAACTTTCTTATGAAATAGTGGCCCGCGGATTGAAGGCTGCAGGGGTAAAAAGCGAAATCTTAAACCTTGCTTTCGAAGACTTTATAGATGTGAAGGTTTCCTCAATTCCCGCCAGGCCGCCAGCGCTGTGCCCCGGATGTCCACACCGGGGGGTGTATCATGTGCTCAAGAAGCTGAATCTGACGGTTACCGGCGATATCGGCTGCTATACCCTGGGAGCCCTGCCTCCGCTTTCCTCCATGGATACCTGCATATGCATGGGGGCCAGCATCGGTAATGCCCACGGCATGGAGAAAGCCAGAGGAAAAGATGTATCTGGGAAAACGGTGGCGGTAATAGGGGATTCCACCTTCGTTCATTCGGGCATAACCGGCCTTATAGATGTGGTTTATAATAACGGCGCTGCGACGGTAATAATCCTGGACAATTCCACCACCGGAATGACAGGCCACCAGGAGCATCCGGCTACAGGCTTCAATATAAAGGGAGAGCCCGCGTATAAGCTTAGCCTGGAAAAACTGTGCGAGGCCGTTGGAGTAAAGCGCGTGAGGGTGGAGGACCCGTTTGACATGGAAAATTTTGAGAAGGCGGTTTTAGAAGAGACGGCGGCAAAGGAGCCGTCGGTCATCATAGCCCGCCGGCCGTGTGCGCTATTAAAGAGAAATCGCTTAAAAAATCCGCCCTACAGTGTAAATAAGGATACCTGCATCGAATGCGGAGCATGTTTGGAGCTCGGGTGCCCGGCCATAGTAAATATGGATGGAGTTTCCATCGATAAAGATATATGTGTCGGATGCGGCTTGTGCGCTGCGGTGTGTCCCACGGAATCCATTGCAGGGGGTGATATGAGTGAATGATACAGCCATACTTATAGTGGGAGTTGGAGGCCAGGGTACTTTGCTTTCAAGCCGCATCTTGGGAGAAGTAGCGGTTGCCGGAGGTTTTGATGTAAAACTTTCGGAGGTCCATGGGATGGCTCAAAGGGGCGGCAGCGTGGTCACCCATGTCAGATTCGGGCAAAAAGTATATTCTCCTCTGGTAGGAGCTGGGCAGGCAGATTTCATACTGGCTTTTGAGAAACTTGAGGCTTTGAGATGGGCGAGGTATTTGAAAAAAGGAGGGTTAATAATCTCAAATACGCGAAAAATACCTCCAATTCCCGTGACGCTGGGTTTGCAGAAGTATCCGGAAGATATAGACGAAATTCTATCGAGTGCAGCGAGCACATGCATGGTGGACGCTGGAAGAATTGCCTCAGAATGCGGCAGTGTTAAGGCAGTGAATGTGGTGCTTTTGGGAGTGCTGGCCAGCAGGCTGGCCTTTGAGAAAGAACTCTGGTTGAGGGCGATAAGAAAAATCGTGCCGCAAAACACTATTGAAATCAACACTGAAGCCTTTAACAGGGGATACGAATTACTTAAGGGATGAAAAAATTGCCCGCCATATCAAAAAAAGGGAGGTCGAAATATTGTACTGGAATAAAATCCGTGAATGCATGCCGAGAGAAGAACTCAGAGAATACCAGCTTCATAAGCTAAAGGAAACGGTCGACAGGGTTTATCACAATGTGGAAAGCTACAGGCAAAAAATGCAGCAGAGAGGACTGTTGCCGGAAGACATAAAAAGTCTTGAGGATTTGAAGTTGCTGCCCTTTACCACCAAACAGGACTTGAGGGATAATTACCCCACAGGCCTTTTTGCATCGCCCTTAAGCGAAATCATTAGGATTCACGCATCTTCTGGCACCACCGGTAAGCCCACTGTGGTGGGATACACCCGCAGAGATATATCCAACTGGGCGGAACTGGTGGCCCGCTGCCTGGTTATGGGCGGCGGCCGGAGAGATTCGGTGGTACAGGTGTCTTACGGTTACGGCCTTTTCACCGGCGGATTGGGCTTCCATTACGGTGCCGAAAAATTGGGTGCAGTGGTTATCCCCACTTCCGGCGGGAACACGCGGCGTCAGGTTATGCTTATGAAAGATTTGAAAACGGAGATACTGGCATGCACTCCATCCTATGCGCTGTATATTGCGGAAACCCTTAAAGAGATGGGAATAGACAGAAGTGAACTTTCTCTGAAGACCGGTATATTTGGGGCGGAACCCTGGACGGAAAGCATGAGAAATGAAATTCAGACAAAACTAGGCATAAAAGCTCTGGACATATACGGCTTGAGCGAAGTGATAGGCCCTGGAGTGGCATGCGAATGCGGCGAGCAGAATGGGCTGCACATCTTTGAGGATTACTTTATACCCGAAATCATAGATCCCGTAACAGAAGAACCGCTGCCGCCGGGAGAAAAAGGTGAGCTTGTGATTACCACCATAGACAAGGAAGGGCTTCCTGTGATCAGGTACAGGACCAGAGATATAACTTCCATAAATTATGAACCGTGTGCCTGCGGTAGAACCCATGCTAGGATAGAAAAACTGTTGGGCAGGACTGACGACATGCTCATAATCCGGGGCGTCAACGTTTTCCCCTCCCAGATCGAAAGCGTGTTGATGGCTGCCGGCGAGACTGAACCCCATTACCTGCTTATTGTTGACCGCGTGGATAACCTGGATTCACTGGAAGTGTGGGTTGAGGTATCGGAAAAGCTTTTTGCCGATGAAGTGAGAAAGCTGGAAGATGTCAGGAAAAAGATTGCTTCGGATATATATACCACCCTGGGCATCAATGTAAATGTAAAACTGGTGGAGCCCCATACCATTGAACGCAGCGAAGGTAAAGCCAAGAGAGTCATTGATAAAAGAAAAATGTAAAAAGTTCAGCCTGGATTTGTACAATATGAACCCCACTAAAAAATAATGGAATGGAGGGTTTGACATGTTTGTAAAGCAGATATCGGTGTTTCTTGAAAACAAACCCGGAAGGCTTTCGGAAATCACCAGGGTTCTTTCAGAAAAAAACATAGACATAAGCGCCATATCCATTGCCGATACCACCCAGTTCGGCATTCTCCGCATGATAGTAAACAAACCGAAAGAAGCCGTTGATGCCATAAAAGAAGCTGGGTTTCCGGTAAGCACCACTGATGTGCTGGCAGTGGAAGTGGCCGACAGGCCGGGAGGTTTGAATAAAGCCCTTCAGGTTTTGCGGCAGGCTGAAGTGAGCGTAGAGTACCTTTACTCGTTTATCAAACGCAGTGAAGACAAAGCCCTCATCTTGTTTCGCGTGGAAGATTCCCAAAAGGCTGTAGAGGCTTTGAAATCAGCAGGAATAAAGCTGTATGGGAGCGATGAAATAGCGTCGCTCTAAATTCCATATTTATAACTTATTCAGCTTTTTTTAAATCCCGGTAGCGAAAGCCTGCCGGGATTTTTGAACATTTGCAATAAGTCAGTTTGCTGTCGGGATAATAAACTTGAATTCGGCGCCTTTTCCCTCTTCGCTTTCCACCCATATCTTCCCCCCGTGGGTCTCCACCAGGCTTCGCGCTATGGCAAGTCCCAACCCCATTCCGCCGGTGGCGCGGGAGCGGGATTTTTCCGCCCTGTAGAATCTGTCGAAAACGTGTGGTAGGTCTTCTTGCTTTATGCCGCATCCGGTATCCTTTACACAAAAAAGCACCCCGTCTTTTGCTTTTCTTGCTGAAAGTTCTATCCTGCCCGATGAGGTGTGCCGAAGGGCGTTGGTGAGCAGGTTGGATATCACCTGGGTTATGCGCACCACATCCACCGAAATTTTCGGCAAATCCTCAGGTATGTCTATGATGAAGTCTATTCCTTTGAATTCGGCTTCAGTTTTAAAGTATGAAAATTTTTCCTTGAGCTCCGCGGGAGATATTTCCTGCCGGTTCAGCTCCAGGCTGCCGGCTTCGGCCCTGCTCAGGTCCGAAAGGTCTTTTATCAGGCGCGACATGCGGATTATTTCATCCTGCATCGACAGGATGACTTCGGGAGAAGGGGAAAGCACCCCGGCCTGTATGGATTCCAGCGTTCCCCTGAGAATGGCAAGAGGAGTTCGCAGCTCATGGGCTACATCGGCGGTGAGGTTTTTGCGCAGCTCCTCGCTCTTTTTGATGCTGTCGGCCATTTCATTGAAATCCGCCGTTAGCCTCCCTAGCTCGTCATCGCCCGTGACGGGGAGGCGAACATCCCTTTCGCCCATGGTGAAAAGCCTTACAGTGTCGGAAAGCTTTTTGATGGGCCTCGTAAGCTGCCTGGAAATGAGAAACCCTGCCCCCAAGGCGATTGCAAGGCCGAAAAATACCGCGAGGAAAGAATACCTGGATATGGTGCGGGAGAAAATGGCTTCAAGATTTCTTTCATCAGGCCTCATGGGGGTCCATACAATCAGATACCCGATGTGATATTTTGAAGAAAAAATGGGAACTTTAATATCCCACAGCGAATTGGCGATGGGTGCCTTCTCATCCACGTGTTCGGAAGATGCTATGATATTCCCAGCGGTATCGGTAACTGTAATCTGCCTCTGGATTATATCCGTAAGCGGCTTCATGCCGCGGCCCCAGAAAAAGCCCATGCCCATCGGCATTCTGCCGTTTCCCATTTGCCATTTGTGGTTCTGCCTGAAGGCCTGCTCGCCTTCAACCCAGGATTTTACCCCTTCCCATCCGCTCTGATCGTAAATATCTCCCAGCATTCTGCTGATTTCCCAGGCTTGTTCCATCCTGTTTTGCTTTATATAATCGTTGAATGCCTTTTCGGTAAGCAAAAAAAGTAGAAGTATGGACAAAACTGCGGTAAGCAGTGCAGTAATCACCAAAGCAGCGGTTATGCGGTATCCTATGCCCTTTTTGCTCATGGCCTTCCTCCGATTTTGTAACCCATGCCGTAAACGGTTTTTATGTAACGCGGGTTCGCAGGGTCGTCTTCAAGTTTCTTTCGAAGGTTGCTCATATGCGTATCGAGAGACCTTTCATACCCTTCGTAATACTCTCCGAGCACTTCTTCCAGTATCTGGAGCCGGGAAAAAACTACGCCGGGGTTGGCCATGAGCATGGCCAGAATTTTGAATTCAGTGGGGGTAAGCGAAAGAGGTCTGCCGTCCAGGTAAGCGGTTTTTTTCCTGAGGTCCAGCTTAAGCCCCAGATATTCCAGGATATCCTCCTTATCCTGGCCTGCATCCTGTTGCGACCCTTGCTTTTTTAGCCTCCGCAGCACCACCCGGATTCTGGCCGCAAGTTCCCTTAAGCTGAAGGGCTTTGTTATGTAGTCGTCGGCTCCCAGTTCCAGGCCCAGGATTTTATCCACCTCTTCCGACTTTGCAGTGAGCATTATGACCGGTGTCTCAGATGAAGCGCATATCTTCCTGCATATGTCATAACCGCTGATTTCAGGCATCATTATATCCAGCACAACCAAATCGGGTTTTTCGGCACTTAAGAATTCCATAGCCTTTTTGCCGTTGTCAGCAGTGATTACCTCAAACCCTTCATTCTCAAGGTAGTTTTTTATTAAATTTAGGATTTTAACCTCATCATCCACTACTAAAATTTTATATTTGCTCATAACAATTCCCCAGTTAAAAGATTTACCAGCTCAAAACATTATTACATATTACAGAGTCTTTAATGTCGTCAGAGACAACCGCTCTATTTTATCAATTACAGAGACAGGCAGACGTACGGCTGTCATTTTGGTTTTTTTGGGTTTACACCATCAGGCAAAATATTGCACTTCCTTGTATTACCAAGAGTATAACATTATTTTAAAGAAAATACAATAAAATTATATGAAATTCATATAAAAAAGGACGGCAAAGCCGCCCGTATATTGATTACTGATTTACTCCGGAGCGGCCCGCCATGCCTCTTCCGACCCCTCGACCAAAGCCGCAGCCCCATCCTAATCCTGCACCTTTGCCGAGACCGTTTCCTCTCAGGCTGTTTAGTTTGTTAAGCTGTTCCTGCGTGAGCACATTATTCATTTCATCGATATTATCCTGCCGAAGCTGCAGCATTTTTTCCCTGAGTTCAGAAATTTCCTTCTGCTTTGCCTCAATGGCATCTTTGTCAGGGGTCTTTTGCAGATAAAGATTTTTGAGCTCCAGCATCTTCTTTGCCATTTCATCCCTTAAAGCCTGCATTTTTTCAAACGATTGATTCAGAATATCCCTGAGCTTGGCGTACTGCTCGTCGGAAAGGTCTAGCTGATCAAAAACTGAAGCTCCGTTGCCGTTGCTGTATGCGGCAGCATTCCAACCAAAACCGCATCCAATCCCAATAGAACTTGATGCAAAAGCCACCGCGCCCACGCCCACCACCAGAAGTACAACTGCTGCCGTTAGGAATATTTTTTTAAACATTTCAGCGCCTCCTTTTTAATATTAGGTAACAACCCTTTCTGGATTATATTATAACATCCATTTGTCAGGAATATTTTAGTAAAACCTCAAGAAAATCTTAAGATTAAATCAGATATATGCTCTATTTAGAAAAGTATGGTATAATATTTGTCATGAAGCAAACGGGGAGCAGGGAGATGAGAGAGGTGGCGGCAGTTACAATAAAATGGGTATCGATGGTGGAATCCCTGAAAAAGATACCGTACAGATACTGGCTCATTATATCCTTCTGCATTGCAGTCCCCATTGCAAGGGAAAAGTTTTTCCCGAATGTTTTTATAGATGAAATATGGAATCTTTACATCATTCCGGTAATTATTTTTTCTTATTACGATGGATTTCGCGGTGCCATATTGAGCGGGGCCCTTTGCAATATGATTTTTATATTTACCCAGATTAAAGATATTGTGGCAAATAAAAAACTGCCCGGAGAATTGGGCCAAATATTTTCGTTTTTGTTGGTTATAGCCGGCATATCAATGTCAATCGGATATTTGACCGAAAAACTTCGGGATAAAGAGAGAAGACTCAAAGCACTCAATGAAAGATTGATGGAGCTGGCTCTCATAGACCCTCTCACTGGGCTGTACAACAGGAGGTATATTCAGCAGAGATTGAATGATGAAATTTCAAGGGCTGACAGGAAAGGAAGTCTTGTCTCCTTTCTAATGATTGATGGAGACAATTTCAAAGAAATTAATGACACTATGGGGCACCTCAAAGGAGATGAAGAGTTGCAGCATCTTGCCGAAACGCTGCAATCTTCAGTGAGGCAGAGCGACATTGTAGCAAGATACGGGGGAGACGAGTTTTGCGTGATTCTCCCCGACACCGATAAAAAAGCTGCTCGGGAAGTGGCTGCCCGGCTGTGTGAGGCCTGTCGGGACTCCAGGCTGTCCATTTCTATAGGATACGCCTCTTATCCAGAGGATGCGGAAAACGGCGATGAACTTGTCAAAATTGCTGATCTGGCTTTGCTGGAGGCCAAGAAGGAAGGTAAAAACAGAGTGGTAAGCTTTAGTAAAAACAAAAACGCCCCTTGAAGGCAGAGCGTTTTTGTTTTTTTTAAATTCATGCCGTAAATTCAGCAATATCTATGATTTTGATTTCTCTACGTTAAAAAAACTTTTAAGTGCGGTTTTTACAAGTATTACGGATATGATGCTGTCCAGGAAGTGATGGATTAGGGTGCCGATGCCCACCACTACAAAGGCTGTGTACAGGTTGAAACCGAAGGGCATGACTATCAGAGCTTCTCCAAAAGCATGGATGGGGGCTGTCCAAAGCAGGGCATTTTCAAAGGATAAGCCTTTTCTGACGAGCAGGGCTCCCACCAGTCCGAACACCGCATGAACCGCGGCGCGGGCCGCTATGACCGGGCCCAGCATAATGAGAAATCCCAGTGCGGAACCCAGCCCCACCATTACCGCCACCGCCGGGCTTACCAGGAACGCCAGCATGGTGGGCACGTGGGATGCCAGGGTTGCAGAGAAGGGGGGTATGTAGATTTTGAGGTAAGCGCCGAAGGAAACGGGTATTATAATAGAAAAAGCTGTAAGCAGAGCGCCGATGGAAAGATTTTTTGCAGTCATAAAAAACCTTCCTTTCCCGAAGATTTAAGGAGGGGACACTCCTCCGCCTCTTGCAGCATTATTGGGGACACTCCTACGACTACCTCAGACACGTATCCCAGAAGAGGAAGCGTGTACCCTAACCTATTTCAACTACAATTATACTGCATATACAGCTGTATAGTCAATATAAATTTATTCCAGCAAAATTCCCTTTTCCCTGAGCGCCTGTTCAGCTTTTTTTATTGAATCGCCGTTCAGTGCTTCCACTGTATGGAGGTGCACTCCTTTCGTCAACATGGAAAGCAGTGCAGCATTGCTCTTTTCCACCTTTTTCATGAATTCCTCCACGTCACCGGAATCCCGGAGCATTAAAATTCCGCGGAGCTCCCCATACAGGGGATGCTCCACTATCACATCCATTACCCTGCAGCCGCACTCCACGAATGTGAGGAGCTCCTCCCGGGTCTTGCGCTCATCGTGCCGGACGGCGATTTTTTTTGAGCAAAACTCGTACGGTTGGGTCATTATATACCCCTGGGATGTGGCGGTGATATCGTTTCCGGCAGCCCGAAGAATGGCGATATCCTGCACGATCACCTGGCGGGTGACCTTAAACAACCCGGCAAGCTCGCTGCCGGAAAGCGGCCTTTTTCCGGACTTCAGCAGTTCTATTATTTTTGCTCTTCTTTCCTCGGCATTCATTTATAAATCCTCCCTGAAATGGGCTGTATGTGCGATGTTTTAATGCTAATATGGGTTGTCGACTATTAAGCCCTTTATAAAATCAAAGCGCCTCTTGTTTCGTGTGATAAGTACAGCATCCATAAAAATGGCCGATGCGGCTATCAATGCAAAAAATCAATCAATTGCTGCCACCGGAATATCCAACATCTTGGCTGCATCTATCAACTTTGAATCTAACGTTACCAATGTAGCATTTTTTCTGCGGCTTACAACTAAATACATGACATCATAGGCGGGATGTTTAAGTTTACATGCCAATGGAATTGCTTCTTCATAAAGGTCCTCGGCTTTTATAAACTGATCAACCATTTCAATTAAATGCCTGATTTTATGAAGCAATTCATCAACGGGATAGTTCTGGATCAAGTGATATTTCCACATTACATTGGATGCCTCATATATGTAAAGAGAAGGGGCGATAACCCACTCCGCTTTTTCAAGAATATTTATTATTTTTTTCTGCTTTGGCCGCCCCATCACAACTTCAATTGCAGCACTTACATCGATTGCAGCGATCATCTTTCGCGATCCTCTCGTATTAATTTTACTGGATCTAAATTATTTTTATCATTTTCATTTTTGGTCTCCTGGATTATATGGCTAAAAAGTAATCTACGACGTTTTTTATTTCGTTTTTCTAATTGTAATGCTTTTTCTAACAATACTACTGTTTCCTGGGCAATACTTCGTCTTTCAGCTTCTGCCAGTTGAATGATTTGTTGGTAGATATAATCCGGCAAATCGCGCACCTGCAAAGAAGGCATTTGCAATCCCACCTTTCATTGTTCTTTCTTATAGTATATCAAAAAACCGTAATGCATGCAATTTGCATTATAAATTAATTTGGGATAGCGCGACTCGACTATATGAATAGAATATTTTATAATTGATTACATAAAAACAAACATATAGTTATTATGAGGTGGTTATCATGAAATATCCCTGCGTGGAAATTGACATCAATAAAATTCGGCATAATGCCCGCTATGTAGTGGATTACTGTGGAAAAAATGGCATTGAAGTGATGGGAATCACAAAAGGAATTTGCGCCCTTCTTCCCGTAGTAATGGCCATGTTGGATGCGGGAGTAAAAAAACTCGGCGACTCTCGCCTTCATAATATAGAGGCATTGAGAAAGGCGGGCTTTGAGGTCCCCATATATCTCATACGCATCCCGATGCTCTCGGAGGTGCGGGATGCGGTGCATCTTGCAGATGGCAGCCTGAACTCCGAAGTCGGTGTGATAAAGGCGCTGGCACATGAAGCTCAAGCGATTGGTAAAATTCACAAGGTTATTTTAATGGTGGATGTGGGGGATTTGAGGGAAGGGGTTATGCCGGAAGATGTATTGGATGTGGCAGGGCAAATTATCGGCTGCCCCGGCGTTGAATTTGAGGGCTTGGGCACTAATTTGGGCTGTTATGGAGGTATTTTAGCAAGCTACGAAAACACGAAAGTGCTGGTGGATCTTGCTGCGGACATAGAAAAAAGGTATGGAATCAAAGTTAAAACCCTGTCGGGTGGAAATACGGCTACTCTGGCTCTGCTCGAAAAAGGCGAGCTTGCGCCGGGGATAAACCAATTTAGGATAGGCGAGGCCATCCTGTTGGGCACAGATGAGACCAATTCCAGGAATGTGCCTGGCACCCTGCAGGGCACTATGAAACTGAAAGCGGAGGTCATAGAAGTCAAAACAAAACCATCCCTGCCGATAGGAGAAGTAGGCAGGGACGCCTTTGGCAACGTACCGGTGTTCGAAGACAAAGGCCTTATGAAAAGGGCTATTGTGGCTCTCGGAAAACAGGACTGCCGTATAGAAGGGCTGAGGCCTTTGGATGAAACCATTGAAATCCTTGGCGCAAGCAGCGACCACATGATTATAGATGTAACAAAGCGTTCAAAAATAGAAACAGGGGACGTTCTGGAGTTTGGGATGAATTATGGGGCGATGCTCAGCCTTATGACGTCTAAGTATGTAGATAAAATTACTTTGTGTTAAAAATATTCCTTTATAATATCGGAAAAATCTTTGAATGCCCTGGCCGGGATTTTATTTTGTTGACAGAGCGAAAGCAAAGTCCCCTTGGCGAACACCACGTCAGCGGATTTTGCAGGGCATATATCGGAATATCCGTCTCCGATGTATACAGAAAGTGCACCTTCGGGCTTCAGCTTCAGCATTAAATCGGTCTTGCACACACCGCAGCGCGGGCATGATTTAGAGCGGTAAGGGCAGCGAATGTCGAAGCTTCGTCCGGAAATGACGAGTTCATTGGCAAAATAAGGAATATTTTTTATGCCGAATTTTTCAAACACGACCTTGATGTTGAAATCATACCCGTCGCTCAAAATATAAAGGTGGTGGCCGTTTTTTCTGCACAAATCTGCGAATGGAATGAAATAATCATCTATCTCCATACTTTCCTGCAAAAATTTTTTCATGGATTCTTCATCCGCATCGAACATCTTGAAAGTTTGCCGGGCGCATTCCTCAGTAGTAAGCTCTCCCTGCTGCCATTTCTCATCGAGGCTTTTCCAGTCGCCCTTTGCAAAGGCCTTTACCATTGCTTCGCAGGTGTCTTCTTTCGTGACGGTGCCGTCAAAATCCACAAAAAAAGCAAGTTTCATGCAAAACCTCCTATAGCAGGGGTGATGGCCCCTGCTCAATTTAAGTCATTTTCCCTGTGTTTTTGGGCGATGGTTTCGGCCAGCTTTTCCGCTTTCTTTTCCACTTCGGATTTCATGTTTTGCCGGTACTTTTTTACTTTTTCCCTTATGTCGGGATATTTTATGGAAAGAATCTGAGCCGCAAGGAGCCCGGCATTTTTCGCGTTGTTTATGGCCACCGTAGCCACGGGGATTCCGGCAGGCATCTGGACTATGGAGAATAGGGAATCCAGCCCGTTCAACGCCGATGTCTTTACGGGTACGCCGATGACAGGAAGGGTTGAAATGGCCGCCACCATGCCCGGAAGGTGAGCCGCCCCGCCGGCGCCGGCGATAATAACTTCAAGGCCCCGTTTTTCGGCGTTTTCCGCATAATCAAACATCCTCCCGGGTGTCCTGTGAGCGGAGACGATGGTGATTTCATAATTTATGCCAAATTCCTCTAGTACCATTGCTGCTTCCTTTAAAACCGGAAGGTCTGAATCGCTGCCCATGATGATACCTACGAGAACAGTATTTGAGCTCATTAATATATCCTCCCTTGAATTCAAATCCGGAAATATTCTCTTTTCATTCTTGAGACTCCGGGAACGTGCTTGAGAATGTGGGGCAAATCCCTTTTGAAGAACGGCCAAAGCCCGCTCCTTCATTTGAGTTCCGACCTCCGGCATTTGGCCTCTTACCCGGATTTCACCTTTAACTTGCGTTTTACGATTTCAGCCCTTTCCAGCGCCCTGTTTATATCCCGGTCAACGATGGTAACGTGTCCCATTTTTCTGAATGGCTTTGTGGTTTTCTTGCCGTAAATATGTATGCTGGCGCCGGGGATAGCAAGCACATCTTCGATGCCCTCATAGAGGGGCCTTCCTTCGTACCCTTCTTCCCCCAGAATGTTTACCATCACCGCCGGGACAAAAAGTTCGGCGGAGCCTAGAGGAAAGCCTGCTATTGCCCTGATATGCTGCTCGAACTGGGACGTGGCGCAGGCTTCTATGGTGTAGTGGCCGGAATTGTGGGGCCTGGGGGCGATTTCGTTGACCAGGACCTTACCAGCTTTTGTAAGGAACATTTCTATGCCGAAAATGCCCACGCCGCCAAGAGCCTCCACGCAGCTTACGGCAATGTCGGAGGCGGTTTGGCAAATTTTAGAATCAACTCTTGCGGGAGCTATGACCGTGTCGCATATGTTGGCCCTTTCATCAAAGGCCATCTCCACCACAGGGTAACACTTTATTTCGCCTTTGTGGTTTCTTGCGACCATTACCGCCAGTTCTTTATCGATATCAACCAGTTCCTCCAGAAAAGAATCACATTTTAAAGCGCGTTTTATATCTTCCTCCGTGTGCAGCACCAGAACGCCCCTGCCGTCATATCCGCCCCGACAGGATTTCTGAACGGCAGGCAGGCCAAAGTCGATGATTTCAGAAGCCAGGCTTTTTTCTACCATCTTCCACCTAGCAGTGGGTATATTGTTGCGCTCCAGCATCCTTTTTTGACATGATTTGTCTTTAATTATTTCCAGCACCTCCGGCGAAGGATGAATAGTACAGCCTTCCTTTATAAGCTCCTTCAATACATCGGTGTTTATGTGTTCGATTTCATAAGTGGAAATATCGCTTTTTACCACCAGTTCTCTTATTTTTTGGGCGTCGTAAAAATCTGCCACAATCTGTTCGCAGCCCACCTGGGATGCTGGAGAGCCTGGGGTGGGGTCCAGCACCGACACTGAAAACCCCATTTTCTTCGCTTCCTGGGCCATCATCTTTCCCAGCTGGCCTCCGCCGATTATGCCAATCTTCAAATCCGCTATGTTTTTCAATTTATCCATCCCCGTAAAAAAAATTAATGCACCATTTTGATGGATAGTTAAGAATTAAAGATGCCGCGCAGCCTGCGCAGGCACGAGAAAAGAGAAAATAACTGACAAATACTGGTTAATATGAGGCTTAACTGCTATCTATATTAATAATACAGTGTTGAGATTTTTTGTCAACACAAAAAGCCTGCCGACGATTAACTATCGATACCGGTTTAGATTTTGGTACCTCGCTAACCATCGGCAGGTAGTATTATTGTGTCACCGAATGCAAAGATTATAATATCAATTTGCTGGAAAAACTGCCATTTATTTTTCTATCTATGCAGTTTTAATGCTGGGATTTTTGAGCTTTTTTAGATTTATTTTAACTTTATAATTTAGCCCATTATCATCGATTAAATCCTTGCTTTCTTCTCTGATGTTTACATCAGGTTCATAATATGCTATTGCTTCCCGTATATCATCTAATGCATTATAGATATTTTTATCGTAATTATAAATAGTTTCTTCTACTTCATAGAAATATGACTCGAATTCATCCGCAAATTCTTTTCCGTTTATCTCTCCGGTTAAATACTTATTAGATAATTCGACTAAAAATTCTATCGCCTTCATTTAAATTTCCCTCCAATCTGTTTTAGGCTTCTTTCTTGCTATTACTGTCTTAATGTCTCCATTATCTTTTGCTATATGCACTGATATATCATTTTTGAATCTAACTATAGTACCATCAAATTCTTGATATATTTTGCCATTACTTAAAGCATCTAAAACGTCTTCTTTTGATAATATTTTACCTTGCCCCATTCGGCCCAATAACCTATTTAAAGCATGTTCAGTAAAATTGTATCCATGTTCTTTAAAATAATTATATGTCTCGACTAATTTTATTTTATATTCCTCAGAATAATTCTTCCCTTTTAACATTATACCACCGTTTTGTCGTTTTATGAAGTCATTATACTGCTTCAATATAACTTGCGTCAATACGTCTCGGGGTATACCCTTAACATAGACGCCTCCTTGACAAGCAACTTTTACGCGAAAGATGATTAATATATCGTTTAAATGGAATATTAAAAATGAAAGGGGTGGTTTGATGAGAGCCCTGTGGCGCGGTTCCATAAGTTTCGGTCTGGTGAATGTTCCGGTGAAAATGTATGCCGCCACGGAAAAAAAGAGCATCAGCTTCAGGCAGATTCACAAGCAATGCAAAACGCCCATCAAATATGAAAAGGTGTGTCCTGCCTGCGGCAGAAAAGTAGAAGACGACGAAATAGTTCGAGGCTACGAATATGAAAAGGGCAAATTCGTGATAATCGATGATAAAGATTTGGAAAGCATTCCCGACGAGGCCACCCGTACCATCGATATAGTGGACTTTGTTGATTTAAAAGAAATAGACCCGATTTATTTTGACCATTCATATTTCCTCGGTCCGGAGGAAACCGGGCAGAAAGCGTACGTACTTTTGAAAAAAGCGATGGAGGAAACAGGGAAAATAGCAGTGGCTAAGGTGGTGATAAGGGCAAAACAGAGCTTGGCGTGCCTCCGGCCTTACGGGGAAAATCATATGGTTATGGAGACAATGTTCTATCCAGAAGAAGTGAGGAATGCAGCGGAAATACCCGTATCTTCCGAAGTAAAACTTAATGAAAACGAAGTTAAAATGGCCGTGCAACTGGTGAGTTCGCTGTCGGAAAAATTCAGTCCCGAAAAATACACCGACGAATATCGGAAAGCACTTCTTGAAATCATAAAGGCGAAAGTGGAGGGTGAAGAAATTGTTATTCCGGCAGCCAGAGAAGAGAAAGTGGTGGATTTGATGGAAGCCCTGAAGGCGAGCCTTGCTATAACGGAAAAGGAGAAGCAGGAAAAAAAGAAGACGGGGGGCAGAGGGGGACGCAGCAAGAAAAAAGTGGTTTAAAACACTATACCCTTAATGACCGGATGCCTAAGGTAACCTTCATCAGTGAAGTCAAGATATTCCACTTGAACTTCCAGTTTGGGCTCGACCCAACAGGGCTTTTCCCTGGCGGCCAGGGATGACATGTTTTTAAAAGGGCATGCTGCCACTTGGAGCTTTGAAAGAAAATCGTAAAGGGCCCGGCTTTCTGCTTCTTTAAGGCCGCTTCCGACCCTGCCTATATATGTGAATTCCTCATCCTGAAAAATTCCTAGTAGAAGAGAGCGTATTTTACGGCCTTCGGCAAGATAGCCGCCTATTGTGGCGTCAATAAGCCGCTTATTTTTAATTTTAAGCCATTTCTTGCTTTTTTTACCTATTTCGTATAAGCTATCCAGCCTTTTGGCAACGATGCCTTCCAGACCGTGCTGCTTTACAACATCAAAAAGGGCTGTACCCGTGGCAAAAAAGGTTTCGGCTGCAACAACCGGGTCTGCCGGTGGGATCAATGATTTGAGCATATCGTTCCTCGCCTGGAAAGCAATGCCAGTAAATTCTATTCCGTCCAGAAAGAGGATGTCGAAAACCACATATGTAACAGGGATTCGCTCCATCAGGAATTTTACGGTGGCGGGATCTAAAGCCCGGTCCCGGCGCATGAGCCGCTGAAAGCAGGGCTTTCCGTGGAAAAGTGTTATCATTTCGCCGTCCAGTACAACGCTTCGTTTTTTGAAAACGCTGGAAAGATACTCGGCTATTTCAGGATACTGTTGTGTTCTCGGAGCCTTTTTTCTGTTAAAAAGTTCGGTTTTATCGCCCACATGGGCTAGAATCCTGGTGCCGTCCCATTTTATCTGAAAACCATACGCCGAATCGTCAAAGGGCCGGGGGAAGGTTTCAGGTTCCATGGGGTAAAATGGCGAATGAAGCACAATCATAACATCACCTTTACTTATTATGTCCAGAATTTTATCTTAAAAAAAGAGGAAACTGTAAAAATAAAGCAAAATATAATATTAGACCAGCTAAAAAAAGTCAAGTATAAAAGCAAAATAATTTCAATCAAAAAAAGACAATATTAAACCGAAGCCAACAAAAAGACGAACATTGGCC
>JARRBK010000033.1 GCA_029982615.1 Tepidanaerobacteraceae bacterium
TTTGAATTCTCCTGTGTATGTTTTTCTCATACAACTATTATACAATTTATCACCTTAAAGGAAGCCGTTTTTTTGTCTGAATTTCTTTATCCATTATAAGGAACAGTAATAAAAAGTAGCTTAAATAATTTAGAAGAAAATATAAAAGCGGTAAAACCTGATCTTGTTATTACTAGCTTTGATCCAAAAAGAAATTTTGGCGTTCCTGTAATTGTTGGCCTACCTTATATTACGGGTATTGGAAAGTCAGAATTAGATAAGAAAATATTAGAAATATTGAAAGAAAAAGGATAATGATTCAATTTGTTAAAGAATATATAATCTAAAAAAGCAAAATGGTATAAAATCGATTAAACTCTCAAATGATTTTATAAATAATATTGTAGCACATAGCATTGCTCTATATGCAATGCTATGTGCTATCGCAAATTAAATCAAACTTTTAGATGTCTTATAAAATATGAGAAACTATTATTTAAGTTAAAGAAAAACCAAAGAATATAATAAAAAGGAGCTATATAGAAATGAGCTATCAATTAAATTTTCAAGATAAAATAGTTTGTGTTACTGGTTCAGGCAGAGGAATCGGCAGAGAAACTGCTATTGCCTTTGGTTCCTTTGGCGCCCACGTAATATTAATTAGTCGAACCGAAAATCAATTAAAAGAAACTGCACAGGCGATTGAAACAGTTGGAGGTAAAGCTTCTATAATCGTAGCAGATATGTCTAATATAAAAGCAATAAATGAGATAATAGATAAGATTAAAAAATCCTTTCCTCGCTTAGATATACTAGTAAACAATCATGCAGTAAATATAAAAAAAGATAGTATTGCTTTTAGCGAAGAAGAATGGGATCTTATACTTAACACAAATTTAAAATCATATTTTTTCATGTCAACAGCAGTGGCAAAAGAATTTATGATCCCACAGGGAAAAGGTAAAATAGTAAATACTGCATCCTTGGCAGGGCTTAGTGCAAATGTTAGAGCAGCAGCATATAGTGCCAGCAAAGCTGGTGTAGTCATGCTTACAAAAGCATTAGCTTGTGAATGGGCAAAATATAATATCCAAGTTAATGCAATTGCACCGGGCTATATTCGAACCAAACTGAATGAAAAAACTCTAAGTAATCCTGAATATGTAAAACAAGTATTAGCTAGAACACCAGCTGGACGTTTTGGAGAAACATACGAAGCAGCATCAGCAATTCTCTATTTGGCTTCTGATTTATCAGGATATGTAACAGGTCATGTTCTTGTTCTTGATGGAGGGACTTTAAGTTATTCTGCCTAATTAATATATGAAATAAAAGTTGCTTATTAATCAATAAGGAATAAAAATATTAATAATAATTGAGCAGATGAAATTTATGAAAGAAGAGGGAATATCAATGCTAAAAGGAATAGCAGCATCACCCGGCATAGAAATAGGAAAAGCCTACCTTTTAAAAGAACACCAGGTGGTTATCGACACAACTCACATACCGGAAGAGAAAATTAATCGTGAAATAAAAAAGTTTGAGGAGGCAGTAGAAGCCAGTAAAAGCCAGCTTGAAAAAATAAAGCAAAAAGCCGAGAAAGAAATGGGGAGAGAAAAAGCCGAAATCTTTGGAGCTCATCTAATGGTCTTGGAAGATCCAGTTTTTCTTGACGAAATAAAAGCCAAAATAAGGAACGATAAGATCACAGCTGAAAATGCAGTCTTGCAGGTAATGAAAACATACATAGAAACATTCAAAAATATGGAAGATGAATACCTGAGAGAAAGAGCCGCAGACATAAAAGACGTGGGAGATAGGATAATAAAAAATATATTGGGCATTCCCATCCAAACCTTGTCAGACCTGACAGAAAAAGTAATAATCATAGCAAAAGACCTAAAGCCATCGGACACCGTCCAGATGAACAAAGAAAAGGTTCTGGCCTTTGCTACAGACATGGGAGGCAGGACTTCCCATACCGCCATAATGGCAAAGTCCCTAGAGATACCTGCTGTAGTAGGCCTTATAGACATTTACAGCAAAGTCAAAGATGGAGATACAATAATAATTGATGGCAACACAGGAATAGTATATATTAACCCTGACAAGGCTATCTTAAAAAAATATGAAAAATTAAAGCAAGATTATAAAAAATACCGACAAGAACTGAAAGAACTCAAAGACCTTCCCGCAGAAACCCTGGATAAAGCCCGTAGGGTAGAACTGTGCGCCAACATAGGCACACCTAAAGACGTAAAAGGAGCCCTGGAAAATGGAGCAGAAGGTATAGGTCTATACAGGACAGAATTTCTATATATGGATAGAGAAAGCCTGCCAAGCGAAGAAGAACAATTTGAAGCGTATAAAGAAGTAGCCCAAAGCATGGCTCCCAGGCCCGTCATCATAAGGACTCTGGATATAGGAGGAGACAAAAAACTCCCATACCTTGACATGCCTAACGAACTAAACCCCTTCTTGGGTTGGAGAGCCATACGCATGTGCCTTGACAGGCCCCATATACTGAAGACTCAACTTCGCGCCATATTGAGGGCCAGCCACTACGGCAACATCAGAATCATGTACCCCATGATATCCCGGGCAGAAGAAATAAGAAAAGCCAACTCCGTCCTTGAAGAAGCAAAACAAGAGCTTGAAAAAGAAGGCATTCCCTACGACAAAAACCTCCAGGTAGGTATCATGGTAGAAATCCCATCGGCTGCAGTTATTGCTGATATACTGGCAAAAGAAGTAGACTTTTTCAGCATAGGTACCAATGACCTAATCCAGTATACCCTGGCCGTTGACCGAATGAACGAACATGTATCCAACTTGTATGACCCCCTTCATCCGGCAGTGCTCCGTCTAATCAAACAAGTCATAGACGCTTCTCACAAAGCCGGAAAATGGACAGGCATGTGCGGAGAAATGGCCGGTGATGTATCATCTACTGCAATACTGCTGGGCATGGGCCTTGACGAATTTTCCATGAGCGCATCTTCAATACCCCATGTCAAAAGGATAATTCGCTCTATTACTTATGATGAAGCCAGGCAAATTGCGCGAGAGGCTTTAAATATGGAAAACATAGAGGATATAAAAAAACTGGCTGAATCTTATAAAATTTTACCATAAGTATATTAATGATAAAAAACGATGTAATCATATTTGATCTTTATGAATATTTACCAAAATTATGGGTTATTTGTTGGGCGGTTTCAAAATACCCCTGTAAAGACTATTCTTTAATCAAAACAGCCAACGGAATTACCAGTAGCATCATCTATAGCGTCATTGATGGTATATTTTTTTGTTACCAAACCAATTATAAGAAATGGCATCCATTTGTATTAAAAAACCAGTCTGAGGCTTTCTCTTACGGCGCTTTAGTTATTCCGTTCGGTTGGTCAAGGGTAAAATGAACAGACTTCGCCTGCCCTTGACATGCCTTGCTTTATTTGTTTTAATCTAATCAATTGACACAATGAGGGATGAAATATATAATATAAATGCAAATGAGTTGCAGTTGAATTAACATTAAAAAGAATCTTGAGGGCATAAAAAATTGCAATAACAAAACGGGTTTTGCGGTGGAATTTATAAATTCGGACAAGAGTGGAGTTTTGCGTATGAAGTTTGAAATAAGCAATTGTGCAGCTGAGTCTGCTGAGGGTGAAATGCATAAAAAAAGCCAGGATACTGATGAGGTGGTAAGTCTCACCGGCGTCACCTTCGGCTATAACGGCACACCGGTGCTGAAAGACGTAAATCTAACAGTGAAGGCGAAGGATTTTATCGCCCTCATAGGGCCCAACGGTGCTGCCAAATCCACCCTCATGAAGCTGATGGTGGGGCTTCTTTTACCCAGGACCGGCGAAGTGAGGCTTTTCGGCAGTGATGTGAGGCGTTTTGGACAATGGCACAGGATCGGCTATGTTTCCCAAAATGCCGTGCGGGTGAATACAGGCTTTCCAGCCACGGTGGAGGAAGTGGTGGCATCGGGGTTTTACAGCGGCTTTGGTAAGCTCTTTGATACCGCTGGGAGGCGGAAGGCTGTGCAGCAGGCGCTGGAAATGACGGGAATACAAAACCTTTCCCGACGCCTGGTGGGCGAACTTTCTGGTGGACAGCTGCAGAAAGTTTTTCTGGCAAAGGCACTGGTAAAAAAGCCCGAAGCTCTGTTTCTGGACGAACCCACAACGGGAATCGATGCAGCCTCCAGCAAGGAATTTTACACACTTCTAAAAGAATTAAACATGCGCGAAGGGATTACAGTGGTCGTTATCACCCATGACATAGGAGCTGCTTTTGACAGAGCGGCAAAGATCGGATGCGTGCGCAATGGGAAGGTTTACATCCATGACAATATAGATGAGGTTACCCAAGAGCATGTAGCGGAGGTCCTTGGGTACAGGATACCGGAGCTTTCTGCTGCTTTTTCCACAAGCCAAAATCCAAAAAAATCCTAATGGACAAAATTGTAAGCCAGCAATTCCGGCTGAAATTTGCTTTGACCTCTGACAATTATTCTGGGAGGAAAACTCATGTATATATTAACCTTTGATTTTATGCAAAGAGCACTTGTAGCCGGTGTGATAACAGCGGTGCTGGCCTCTTCCATTGGGGTTTTTGTGGTGCTGAGGCGCATGTCCCTGGTGGGAGATAGCCTTTCCCATGCAGCCCTATCCGGCGTTGCTGCCGGAATGCTGTTCGGATTTTATCCCTTCTATGGGGCTCTCGCTTTTTCGGCCCTGGCGGCGCTTTTTATAGAATATATCCGCAAGGCTTTTGAAAGATATGCCGAAGTGGCCCTGGCGGTGGTGATGTCGGGAGGTATGGGCCTTGCCGTGGTGTTGATAAGCCTCGGCAAATCCTTCAATGCTGATTTGTTCTCGTATCTTTTCGGCAGCCTGGTGGCTGTTAGCCCTTCAGACGCATGGATCATTTGCGGAGTGGGGCTTTTTATCTTGCTTTCACTGGTTATACTTTTTCGAGAACTCTTTGCCATTGCCTTTGACGAGGAATCTGCTAGGCTTTCGGGGATACCCGTGGATGCGGTGAATACATATTTCACGCTGCTTACCGCCCTGGCTGTAGCCTTGTCGGTTCGGGTGGTGGGGACGTTGCTGGTTTCGGCCCTCATGGTGATCCCTGCAGCCGTAAGCCTCCAGACTGCCAAGAGCTTCAGAGCCACGTTTGGGATTGCCGTGGGAGTGGCCGTGTTTTCGGTAATATCTGGGCTTTACATCTCTTTTATATTAAACCTGGCCCCCGGCGGCACTATAGTTCTCATAGCAACAGCCATCCTGATGACCGTTATTTCGACAAAAAAGTTGCAGTAAGGCGTTTGAATTTAAAAACTGTGGCAAACCGAATTTATATGAAATGGGAGCAATGGCGATGAGCATAGATGAGATGCTTAGGCAAAAAAAACTAAAGGTTACCCCCCAGCGCAAAGCGATTCTGACGGTGCTGGAAAAATCCGAGTCGGTCCTGAGTGCTCAGGAACTGTTCAGAGAAGTGCTGGAACTTTTGCCAGGGACAAATTTTTCTACTATTTATAGAAATCTTGACATGCTTATTTCAAAAGGTATCTTGTGCCGCATCCATAGAGAAAGCGGTGGAGACCTTTATGAAATCCGGCGCAAGGAAGGGCACCATCACCATGTAGTATGTAAATCCTGCGGAGCATCTTTTGCCCTGGATTTTTGTCCCATGGAAGAGTTGAGACGTGAACTCCAAAAACAGGGTTTTACCCCGACGGAGCACCGTTTTGAAATATACGGGTACTGCGATAAATGCAGGAAATAACCACACAAAGTTTAAAAAACCTATTGCATTTTTTAAAAGAATGTGATATTATAATCCTAAACAGAATTAATGGCTTAATTTGATGAAGGGGAATAGTAGCCCTGATGGAAAGTTCCAGAGAGCCGCCGTCGGTGGGAGTGCGGTACCGGAAGTCAAGGCGAATGGGCCCCGGAGAAGATGCGGCGAAATTAGTGAGTAGCCGCATACGGAAGTCCCCCGTTAGCAAGGGACAGGATATCGCATATTTTGCTGTATCCAGAAAGAGGGTTTTGCATTTAGGTGGCATTATAGCACTTTATCCTAAAGGGTGAAGTGCTTTTTGATTATTAATTATGAACCTACGGAAGCCGCCTATGCAGCCAATTTGGGTGGCACCGCGGAGAAGAAGCATCCGTCCCTTTATACGGGATGGATGCTTTTTAATTTGGACAAAGGAAGAAACTTGACGGCAGGAATTTCATCATTCTGCCGGTATGTATAATAACTAAAATGAAAAAAATTTTGTGAGGAGGAATTTCCATGAAATTGAAAGACATGGTTTTAACCGCACTGCTTTTGTCAATAGGCCTGGTGCTCCATCAGATAACACCGCCCATAGTGGGCGGAATGAAGCCCAATTTTCTGCTGGCTATGCTTTTTGTAGCCCTTTACATCAACAACAGCCCCAAGAACGCCTTCCTGGCGGGCGTCATCGGTGGAACCTTTGCTGCTCTCACCACTAGCTTTCCCGGCGGCCAGGTGGCCAACTTTTTTGAAGAGATTATAACCGCCTTTGTGGTGTCGCTGCTGATAAAAGCCACTTCGAAACTCTCCCCCCACATATCCGTGCCTCTGGTAGGATTTGTTGGGACTGTGGAGAGCGGTACCGTATTTTTAACCATCGCCCTGCTGGTTGTGGGCAGCCTGCCGGTGGCGTTCCCGGTGCTGTTCGTTACGGTGGTGCTTCCGGCTGCAGCTATAAACACCTTCGTAACATACATCTGCTACAATGTGGTATTCTCAGCAAGAAAGGTAATGAAGAAAGCATAAACCCATATAAATTGAGCCTGTTGCTTTAAGCAGCAGGCTTTTTATATAGAATCAATTATTGATTATTGCGTAAAAGTCACTTTCCTGCCGGAGGCGTCTGGCCGTCTCCGGCAGTAGACTTTGTTTTTGTACTAATTTAATCAAGAGAAGGAATTTGCTTTTTAAGAGAAGAAATAGTAATAAAAAATTTTTTAAGGGAAGCGATCGTATGAGTCTGATATTGTTTATTGCACCTTTTAAAAACATTGCTGAAACTGCCCTAAAAGTATCACAAAAAATGAATATTGATATTATAGTTGAAGTTGGCAATATGGAAGAGGCGCTGCAAATTGCAAACAAGTATGATGATATCGATGTAATAATAAGCAGAGGAGGGACGGCTGAGCTCTTAAAAGATGAAAAAATTCCTTGATTGCATAGAAAATGTTGCTTTTGGAGGAAAGGTCATACTTGTAGGCAACGGCAAAACGGAATCCACTTTTAATCATTCAATTCTTGTGAAAAAGGAACTTAATATTTTTGGATCCAGGAACAGTTTGAAAGATTTTGTGCCGTTAATTGATTTGGTCTCTATCACGAGTGTAAATATAAACAGTCTGGTGAGTGATGTTTTCGAGCTGAAGGATGCTGCTGAAGCTTTTGAATCACTTAAAAATATGAATGAATCCAAGATGAAGGTTCTGGTGAAATTTGAGTAAATTTACTATAATAAGCGGTGATCTCAATGGTTTCGAATACCGAGGAAGAATATTTAGGTAAGCTGTATGAAGGATTAAGTCAAGTATGGTTTGATGAGAAGGGCTGGGGGTTCCAGCCCTTTACTCTAAACTAAACTCCCTTCATCGTCAGGCTTATCCTGCTTCTTGCTGGCTCCACAGAGAGCACCTTTACCTTCACCGTGTCACCGATGCCCACCACGTCAAAAGGCGAGCGCACGAAGCTTTCCGAAAGCTCGGATATGTGGCAAAGGCCGTCCTGATGGACTCCTATGTCTATGAACACCCCGAAATCCGTGATGTTGCGCACGGTGCCGTAGAGCACCATGCCCGGTTTCAAATCTTTGATTTCCAGCACGTCGGTGCGGAATATGGGCGGTGGAAGCTCCTCTCTGGGGTCCCGGCCCGGCTTTTTGAGTTCCGAGAGTATGTCTCTCAAAGTAGGCACCCCTGCTCCGAAAGCTTCCGCCATCTTTTTTATTTCTTCTTCACTGAAATTTCTTGTTCTGAGTTCCTTGAGCGGATATTTCTCCATTATCTTTTCGGCTATTTCATAGCTTTCCGGGTGGACGGCAGTGTTGTCCAGGAGGTTGTCGCTTTCGGGTATGCGGAGAAAGCCCGCGCACTGTTCGAAGGCCTTTGGCCCCAGTTTGGGGACTTTCATGAGCTCTCTCCGAGACCTGAAAATGCCGTTTTCCTCCCGGTATTTCACTATGTTTTCCGCAATGGAAGAGTTTACGCCGCTCACATATTTCAGAAGCGAAGGCGATGCGGTATTCACATCCACGCCGACGCTGTTTACGCAGTCTTCCACCACGCCGGAGAGCTTTTCCGACAGCTTTTTCTGGTTCACATCGTGCTGGTACTGCCCCACGCCCAGGGCCTTGGGGTCAATCTTCACCAGTTCCGCCAGGGGGTCCAGCAGGCGGCGGGCTATGGATACGGCGCCCCTGTACGACACGTCCAGGTCCGGGAATTCCCTGGTGGCCAGTTCCGAAGCGGAATAAACTGATGCCCCGGCCTCGCTCACCACCACATAGGATACAGGCCTTTTTATCTGTTTTATGAGATCGCTTAAGAATTTTTCGCTTTCCCTGGATGCCGTGCCATTGCCCAGAGATATCACGTCCACCTGGAATTTTTCGATCAGGGCTTTTAGCTCTTGGGCGGCTTCTTCAATTTTGTTTTGCGGCGGAGTGGGGTAGCACACCGTGTGGGCCAGCAGCTTCCCGGATGCATCTATGACCACCACCTTGCACCCGGTGCGGTATGCTGGGTCAAAGCCCATGATGGTTTTGTTTTTCACCGGGGGCGCAAGCAGCAAATTTTTGAGGTTTTTCGCGAATATGTTCAGAGCCTTTTCCTCAGCCTTCTCAGTGAGCAAGTTCCGTATTTCCCTTTCTATGGAGGGCTCGATCAGCCGCCTGTAGGCGTCCTCCGCCGCCTTTTCCATAAGCTCGGCGGTGCGGGAATCTTTCTTTATGTATTTTGATTTTATGATGGTTAGGATTTCTTCTTCAGGGGCCTCGATATTAACTTTCAGAAATTCTTCCCTCTCCCCGCGGTTTATGGCCAGTATGCGGTGGGATACGATTTTTGCCACGGGTTCCCGAAAATCGTAATACATGGAATATGTGGACGCTTCCTCTTTCAGCCCCGAGGACCGCACCACCCCTTTTTGCCAGGTTAAATCCCTTATAATCTTGCGAAGCTCCGCATCGTCGGATATTTCCTCCGCTATGATATCCAGGGCACCCGCCAGGGCCTCCTCGGCGCTTTCCACGCCCTTTTCAGCATCGATAAAGGCTGCAGCTTCTTCCGGGCCGATGGGAGTATCCTGGGCCATCACCCTTTGCGCCAGGGGTTCCAGCCCCTTTTCCCGGGCTATGGTGGCCCGGGTCCGCCGCCTGGGCCTGAAGGGCCTGTATATGTCCTCAACTTCCTGAAGAGTATCCGCCCTGAAAAGGCTTTCCTGAACCTCCGGAGTGAGCTTACCCATATCCGCAAGTAGCCTTGATACTTCCGCCTTGCGATCCTCCAGGCTTCGAAGATATGAGAGCCTTTCGGAAAGAAACCTCAGCTGTTCGTCGGTAAGACCTCCGGTGATTTCCTTCCTATAGCGGGCGATGAAGGGCACGGTGTTCCCCTCGTCCAGCAGCCTCACAGCTGCCGCTATCTGATTTTCCTTGATATTTAGCTCCTGAGCCAGTCTTTTGAAAATTTTTTCCATGACATCCTCCAGTCAAAAATCTTTGCTTCCATTTTATTTTATATCAATGAGAGCTTGGATTCAATTTGGAAATTAAAGATGCCAATTATTAAAATGTACCATGACTTTTTCCTAGACGGTATGGTATAATTTATTAGACATGAATTGCGTTTGGCAGGTGACATTATGGACCGTAATGAGGAAAAGGTGCTGGAGGCAAAGATAAAGGATTTATTCGTGATAGCAGGGAAAAATCGTGAATACCGGGCTTCAAACTTTCTGGACCCGGCGCAGCAGAAAATGGCGGAAGCCGTAGCCCGCAGCTTTCCGGACCTGGATTTTTACTTTGACGGAGGCTATGAGGAAGCCGAGCGCAAGGTGCTGGTGGTTTTTCCGTCTTATTTGAAAGATGAACCGTACCGGGCGCCCCTAGGAGCCCTGAGGATAACACCCAGAGACCCCGACGAGCATCCCGGGCACAGGGATTTCTTGGGGGCCATACTGGGGCTTGGTATATCCAGGGAAAAAGTAGGGGACATCCTGGTCACAAAAACAGGAGCCGATGTCGTTGTGAAGGAAGAAATAGCTGGGTACGTTGGATTAAATCTACTGAAAGTGGGAAGCGTCCCGGTTTCGGTGGAAGAGATATCTTTAAAGGAAATCCTAAAACCCGAGAGAAACTATAAGGAGATGAAGAACACCGTAGCGTCGCTTCGCCTTGATGCGGTCGCCAGCCTGGCTTTCGGCATATCCCGCTCAAAGATGGCGCCGTATATAAAGGGGGAAAACATCAGGCTGAACTTCAAAGTAGTAAAAGACCCGTCTACGCAAGTCCGGGAAGGCGATGTAATATCCGCATCGCGCCTCGGCAGGGCAAAAATCGTCGAAGTGGGGGGTCAGAGCAAAAAGGGAAGAATATACGTCAAAGTGCACAGATATACATCATAATTTTGAAGCTTTATTCCGGGATTTCTCAGTTATGTCATATGTATCTCGTTTTGGCGTATTAATGTACAACTTTATAAAAATCAATGCGAATATATACTGCCAAATATTGGGAGAGTTAGGCATGTTTTACTTAATTATGAAAGCCCTGAGCCGCGTAATTTTGATGCTTACCGGCGGCGTAAAGGCCTGCGGCATGGAACGGCTGCCGCGAGAGGGCCCGCTTATAATTGTGTCAAACCATCAAAGCTTGTTGGACCCCGTTGTACTGTTGGCGTGCATTCCCAGGAAAATTACGTTTATGGCAGCTTCATACCTTTTTAAAATACCTGTCGTGGCTCAGGTGCTCAGGCTGGCAGGGGCCGTTCCGGTGCACAGCGAAAAAGGCGATGTCAGAAGCTTCAGAAAAGCTCTTGGGATTCTCGAACAAGGAGGCGTTATCGCCCTTTTCCCTGAGGGAGGGGTGAGCCCTGATGGGAATTTGAGGCCATTTATGCCGGGGTGGGCTTATCTTGCCACAAAGTCAGGAGCGCAGGTTTTGCCCGTGGTTGTGAGGGGCACCAGGAGGGTGCTGCCGGTGGGGAGCTTCCTCCTGCGCCCGGGGAAAATAAGAATAAATGTGGGGCAGCCGTTGGGCTTCCCCAGGAAGGGAAAAATCCGGCGCGAATACCTGGAGTATCTAAACCGGGAGTTGGAGCAGGAGATGCTGAAGCTGTTTAACGCAGGATTTTAAGGTGCGGCGCGCCCACTTTAGATCTACACGCATGCCGGTTCATACACCAGTTCCCCAGTCTCATATCTGTGGAGATTCAAGATTTCGATGGGTATATGGCAGCTTCCCTCGGTTATAAGTTCCGCCAGCAGCAAACCTATGATGGGCGCCATCTGGAAGCCGTGGCCGCTCCAGCCGATGTCCAGATAAAAACCTTCCACCGGAGTTTTGCCTATGATGGCCTGGGAATCAGGGGTCATGTCATAAAGCCCAGCCCAGTGCCTCACGATGCGCACATTTTTTATGGCAGGCAGGTGAAAAACAAATTTTTGCACTGCATCCTGCAAAAAACGCCAACTGGCATTGGTATTAAAGTCTTTTGGTTCATGCTCCGGGTCCCCCACCCCCATGAGGATGGTTCCATTGGGGCTTTGCTTAAAATAGGTGCCGTGTTGGGACGAGAGCACCATGCAGGGCAGGAAATATTCCACCGGTTCCGTGACAAAAATCTGGTGACGCTCGGGATACACCGGCACATCCAGTCCCACCATGGCGGAAAGCTGCTTGCCGTAAGCTCCGGCGCAGTTTACAATGATTGGGGTATCTATGTCGCCCGCGGTGGTGCGGACCCTAAAATTTCCCGGAGATAGAATCTCGATTCCGGTGACTTCAGTATATGTATATATTTCCACTCCCAACCTCTTGGCTGCGTCCGCGTAGGCGTATGTCACCTGGAAGGGATTGGCATGACCGTCGCGGGGGTTGTATGCTCCGCCTATAACACCTTCAGTGTTTAGCTTAGGCACAATTTCCTTGATTTCTTCAGGGCTCAGGAAAACGGAGTCTTCTATGCCCAAACTATTTTGCAGCTTTATATTCTGCCTGAGCTGTTCTGCTTGGGAGTGGCTATACGCAAGCCATATATACCCTCCATGGGTTATTTCCAAACTCCTATCCCATCCCAGTTCCTCGTCAAGGTTTTCCAGTATTTGCATGCCTTCTTTCATGAGCAGGCAGTTTATCTTTGTGCCGAACTGATGCCTGATGCCCGCAGCACACCTGCCGGTGGCGCCGCTGGCAATGTATTCCTTCTCCAGAAGCACCACATCCTTTATGCCTTTTTTGGCAAGGTTGTAGGCAGTAGAGCACCCGTGGATGCCTCCCCCGATGACCACAGCTTGAGCTGTATTTTTCATGCATTGCGCCCCCCTGGAAAAAACGCCGTAATTTAAAGCTAAGAGCATTTTAAAATTTAATTAATATCGATTATACAGCATTTATAATATAGAGTAAATTAAATTGTTAAGTACTGAATAAAAAGCATATAAGTTTTGAAGAAGAAACGGGCACCACTTCCGTGGGCCGGTGCACCGGTTTCACCTGATTAAAATATAATTATGTTTAACAATAATACTTCTGCTTAAAACTGTAAAAAACCTTTTGAGGTGGGAATTAGTAATTCAAAAGGCTAATCAAGAAGGGGCTATTCCTAAAAAATAAAGCAGAAATAGTAAGCATGGCATTGAAAAAATATAGTAAAGGAATCTTGGCCAACTTTACTGTAATATCACCGGGATTAATAAGAATAAGGTCTTATAAGAAGTATAAAAATAATCTTTAATATACCCATATGTTGGGTATATTTTTTGCTATATTGGTGCTGTCAAAAGTAACAATCGGTATCCCTGGCGAGACATGCTACGGATACTACAAAATAGACACCGGCGAGTTGGAGGAAGTGTGGTAGATGAGGGTAGTATTAGAAATCTCAAAAAGTATAAACGTAAAATTTTTTCAACATACCCATGATTTGGGTATGTTTTGTTATATAATATAATTGAAATTGAACAACTGGCCGTGCAATATTCAGGTCTCAATAAAAATTATTAACTTCTGCAGGATTTCATAAATATAATGTAGAATACTACAACATTGGACAATTTTTATCATTTAATGATAAAAATTTATGCATTACAGGAGCAGATTTTATGAGAATCAAACTATCATTTAGCACTGAAAAAAATCTCGTAATGCCGGTGCAGTACAATTATTTTATTCAAAGCATGATATACCGCAATATTTCCCCGGCACTGGCGGATTTTTTGCACGACCATGGGTACATATTAAACGGAAGGCAGTTTAAACTTTTCACCTTTTCCCGCATGGAAGGCCGTTTCATTATGAGAAAGGATAAAAAGATAGAATTTATGTCTCCTGTGCGCTTAACGGTGGCTTCTGCGGTGGAAAGATTTTTGAGAGAACTGGCGGAAGGCATGCTCAGAAACGACAATTTGAATTTATATGGGCAAAAACTGATGCTGGAAAGTGTAGAGGTATCCCAGCCGCTGGAAGATGAGGATTTTGAAGAAGAAATTACTATAAAAATGCTGTCGCCGGTGGTAGCTTACAACACGGTGGAAAGGGCTGAACGCGCCAGGACATATTATTTTTCCCCCTGGGACGAATGGTTTTCGGAGCTGATTACTGCAAATCTGGAGAAAAAGTATGAGCTTATCATGGGAAAAAAATACACCGGAGACTATGTGCGCATAATTCCTATCGGCCCTAAGGATGAAAAGTATTGCAAGGTGCTCGATTATAAAAATACAGTGATTAAGGGATGGATGGGCATATACAAAGTCAAAGGCGATAAAAGGCTACTGAAAATTGCCTATGATACGGGCCTCGGAAGTAAAAACCCGCAGGGATTCGGGTGTTTTGAGATAATCGACGGCATAAAGAATATGCCAAGAAAAAGGTGGCTTTGAGATGGTACGCATGTGAAGCGATAATAAATATGGAGGTGAGCATATGCTTTCTGCAGTGAAAGATATCGGGAAACTCATTATAGAAAGGGAAGGGAGGGATCTGCTGAGCATTCTGGTAGAAGACCCCAACTCCAACGGCAGTTATAAAAAGGTCATCACCATCATAGTGGAGCAAAAAGATAAAGGCTTTGAGTTTGCCGGAGTGGAGACGGAGGAATATGACAGCGCCAAGATAATGAAGTATTTGTACAGAAGCGGCGCCGCCAACGGCGCAGACCTTTCTCCCACAGCAAAACTGAGCGGCAAACCGGAGGGCACTTTTGACAGAAAAATCCTGGGCTGGTTCAACATCCTGGACGACAGAAAGACAAAGCTTACAGATGAAGAAAAGGCTTTTCTTAGCGGCATCCGGGATGTCCTCAAAGAAAATGCCGATTATATAAAAGAAGAAATCCTTGCCATCCGGGGAAAAACGCCGAAAAAGGAAGGAATTGTGGTAACTTTAAAGATTAAAAATCAGAATTCTGCAAAATATGTGGGAGATTTTCCGGTTTTCAGGGAATTTTTGAAGATTCAGGTAAACGATAAGGATTCCAGCATTTCCGCAGCAGACAAGATGTGTTCCATTTGCGGCGAAAAAAAGGCAACTGTTTTTGGAAATCTTGATGTTTACGCCTTTTATACGCTGGACAAACCTGGGTACATAACCGGAGGCTTTAACGAATCGAAAGCCTGGCGCAACTTCCCGGTATGCCCCGAATGCAAACTGGCGCTGGAAGAGGGCAAGAAGTTTGTGGAATCAAACCTGACCTTCAGGTTCTGCGGCATCAGATACAATCTCATTCCGAAGTTTATTCTTGGAGAATGCGGAATAGCGGATGATATAATAGACATTTTTACGAGCACTTCCCACATTGTTTCCCTGAAGCAAAAGGTCATGGAAAGGATTACAAACGATGATGAAGAAATCCTTGACGCCTTAAAGGACCTGAAAGATGTAATCACTTTGAATTTCCTTTTCATACAAAAATCCAATGCGGCGGAAAGGATCCTGCTCAATATAGAAGATGTCTTCCCATCACGGATAAGAAAAATCTTCGACACAAAGCACGAAGTTGACAAAATCTACACCAGCAACTTTACTTTCGGCACCATCAGGAACTTCTTTGCCAAATCGGATCCAAACAAGAGCGATTACGATCTGGACGGATACTTCCTGGATATTGTCGATAGAATCTTTAAAGATCGACCGGTAAACTTCTATTTCGTCCTGCAATTTATCATGAAAAAAATAAGGGATGAATTCATAAACGACGGTTATTTCTATCAATCGGTAAAAGACGGCATGATGGCCGTAAGCTTTCTGGAAAAACTTGAACTTATAAAAATGGAGGAAGATGTCATGGAAGAAAGGATTTTTGACGGGATGTTTAAAAAATACGGCCCTGCCTTTGAGACGCCTCTCAAGCGCGGGTTGTTTCTTCTTGGGTCTTTGACGGAGCTGCTTTTGAGAAAGCAGTTTAAGGAGAGAAGTGCAAAGCCTTTTATGAAAAATTTAAAGAGCCTGAAGATGGATGAAAGGGATTTTAAAGGCCTTTTGCCCGAAGTGCAGAACAAACTGGAAGAATATGAGTCTTTTGACAAAGGCAAGAGGATGCTGGCAGCCGAGGCGGCAAATTATCTACTGCAGGCGGGGGATGGCTGGAAAATGCCCGTGGACGAAATGAATTTCTATTTTGCCTGCGGCATGAATCTGGTAAATGATGTGGCCGCCATTATTTACCCGGACAAGAAAGTAGCCGAGCAGGAGCTGGGGCAGGAAGAGACAAACCCGCAGCCGTGAAGGCGGCGATTTGCGGCATAGCTTTATATTGCTTTTATCTTTGACAGCAGGGATTGTCAGATTTCAAATCAACTTTTAAAAAGCAGGAGGAGATAAAAGATGGCAAACATTAAAAACCGCTCGGAGATTTTATTCCTGTATGATGTTACCGATGCCAATCCTAATGGAGACCCGGTGGATGAAAACAAGCCTAGGGTAGATGAGGAAACGGGAGTAAATATCGTGACTGATGTTAGGCTGAAAAGGACTATTAGAGACTATTTGCATGACTATAAGGGTCAGGAAATTTTCATACTGGAAATAAGAGATGATAAAGGCAACTTGAAGACAAAGGAAGACAGGCTGGCACAGTTCAAGGACAACGCTGATTTGATTAAACAATGCATAGACGTGAGGCTGTTTGGAGCGACTACAGCGGTAAAGGATAAAACCATGACATTGACAGGGCCGGTGCAGTTCAAATACGGAAGGTCGCTGCACAGGGTGGATATAACTTATGTCAAAGGCACTACTGTTATGCCTTCGAAAGAAGGCAACAAGCAGGGTACCTTCACGGAAAGGTACATACTCCCCTATTCTCTCATAGCCTTTTACGGCGTAGTGAACGAAAATGCTGCCGCGGCACAAGGAATAGACCTTTCCGAAGAAGACATAGCCCTTCTTCTTGAAGGCATATGGAACGGAACAAAAAACCTCATGTCAAATTCCAAAACAGGCCAGATGCCCAGGCTTTTGCTCGAAGTGGTATATAAAGAAAAGAATTTCCACATGGGGGAACTGGACAAAAGGATAAAATTTGTGAGCGATAAAAACGACGAAGAGATAAGGGATATAAAAGACGGAAAACTGGATGTCACAGAACTCATAAAAGCCCTAGAACTCCATAAAGACACCATCGAGCGCATAAACTATAAAGTCGATGAAAGGCTTATTTTGACTTTGGAGGGGAAAGAAACCTGCCTGAAAGAGGCATTGTCCGGTTTTGATGCTTTCGAACTTTCATTTTAGAGGGGAATAAATGATGAAGACGCTGGTATTTGATATATACGGGGACTTTGGCCATTTCAAAAAATTCTATACCACATCATCCCCTCTCACCTTTGCTTTTCCCCCGCCTCCCACCGTGAGGGGGATGTTGGGTGCCATTATAGGAATTGATAAAAACGACTATCTCGATGTGCTGTCGCACGATAAGTGCAAAATTGCCGTTAGAATTCTTTCGCCGCTGAAAAAAATCCGCATGGGGCTAAATCACATAAATACGAAAGGAAATTATTGGATTCCGGCCAAAAAAGGGACCCATGAGGCCAGGACCCAGATACGCACCGAGTTCTTGAAAAATCCTGCCTACAGGCTTTACGTCTGCCACGAAGATGACCAGATTCAAAACCGCCTTGCAGAAAATATTCGCTCCCACAAAACGGTATATACGCTGTCCCTGGGGCTCAGCGAACTCCTGGCTGATTTTAAGTTTGTGGGGATTTCTGAGTTTGTCGAAAGAAGAAACGGTGAAGGCCATATAACCACCGTAATCCCGATGTGCGTTATTAATGAGTACGGCATAACCTTCGAAAAAGACAAAAAGTATTTCAAAGAAAAAATAGCGGTGGAAATGACGCCGGAGCGCGTAGTGGAAAGGTATGAGGATGTCATTTTTGAGGTCCAGGGCAGAACCATTTATGCCCGAACCAGCATTTACTGGGAGGATGAAAAAGGTGAGCGCATCATCTTCTTCTAACCTGTATTCCCACCCGGAAAAAGCCCTGGAGGAACATCTTGTCAATGTGGCAAAAATAGCACAGCAAAACTTTGAACAAAGCCCTGCCGATTTTACCGGTATAATGACCAGGGGCAGGCTGATGAGATTAATAAGGATTTGCGGGCTGCTGCATGATTTGGGAAAAGCAACCGGCTATTTCCAGAGGTATCTTTTTGCCTCTGACGAAGAAAAGAAAAATCTGAAAGCAATGGAAGAAACCCATCACGGGCTTTTATCGGCAGTGGCATGCTTTTATGCGGCAAAGGCTGAATTTGAGCATGATGAAGAATTAAAAGGCGATGACAGGGCATTTTTGTCCTTTGTCGCCTTTTTGGCCGTAAAAAGGCATCACGGCAATCTGGAAGACATATTGGATGAAGCTGTCCTTCGCGATAAAGAACAGGTGCTGATGGCCCAAATAGAAAGCATTGACGAAAAAAGGCTTGCTGTATTAAATGCGATACTCAAACAAAACGGTTTAAAGCAGGATTTGACCGTAGAAAATTTGAAAAAATGGGCCATGGATATATCGGCAGAACTGAAAACCATACGGAGAAAACTGAGGGGCCTCGAGCGCAGCAGGAGCATCGATCCCTATCTTGCCACCAACTATATTTTTTCCCTGCTGATAGATGCCGACAAGAGCGAAGTATCCACAGGAAGAGTTCTGGACAGATGCGCTGCAAATCTTGATTCATCTGTTGTGGATGAATATAAAAAGTCAATGAAATTTAAAGACACTTTTTTGAATAAACTGAGGCAGGAAGCATATGATGAGGTGCTCCTTGCCCCTGTGGACCTTGAAAAAAGAGTATATTCCATAAATCTCCCCACCGGCCTTGGCAAGACTCTGACGTCTCTTGCCTTTGCTCTGAAACTCCGAAAGGATGTCCATGCAAAAAAAGGCTTTTTCCCACGCATAATATATTCGCTGCCGTTTCTCAGCATCATTGAACAAAATGCCGGCGAATTTGAGAAGGTGCTCAAAGCCGGCGGCCTGGATGTGGATACCAGCCTGCTCTTAAAACACCATCACCTGTCCGAATACACCTATAAAAAAGGCGATGAAGAATTTGAGCCGGGTGAGGCCAAAATCCTCATTGAAGGATGGAATTCGGAAATAATAGTGACCACATTTGTCCAGCTGTTTCATGCGCTTCTGTCAAACAAAAACAAGAACCTACGTAAATTTCACCGGCTTTCGGGCAGCATCATCATACTGGATGAAGTCCAGTCCATACCGTTTAAATACTGGCTTTTGGTGAGGGAAATCCTGAAAACATTGACTGAAAAGCTGGACTCCTATGTGGTTTTTGTGACCGCCACAGAGCCCATGATTTTTTCGAGAGAAGAGGTTTTCCCCCTGACGGATAGAAAGAAATACTTCAATATTATGGACAGGGTTGTGATAAAACCGGATATAACGCGGGACATTAGCCTGGAGGAATTCGCCGAAAGCCTTGAAATAAAGGATGGCAGAAGTTATCTTTTTATCCTAAACACCATAAAGTCTGCAAAAAAGTTTTATGAGTTGCTCAAACAAAAGGCAGGAGAAAGAGAAGCGGCATACCTTTCCACCCATGTGGTTCCTTTTGAGCGGCTCAGGCGCATAGAAAACATGCGCAGCGGCAGAGTAAACCTTGCTGTTACCACCCAGCTGGTGGAGGCAGGAGTTGACATTGACTTTGACGTGGTATACAGGGACCTAGCGCCCCTTGACTCCATAAACCAGTCTGCCGGCCGCTGCAACCGGAATTGGGGGGAAAAGGGAGAAGTAATCGTGGTTTCTCTGAAAGATGAAAAAAGGTTGTATTCATCTTATATTTATGACGGCGTGCTGCTGGACATGACCCGCCGCATATTGCAGAAAAAAGATGTTATAGAGGAAAAAGATTTTCTTGAATTAATCGAATCGTATTACAGTCAAATGCAGGATAAAAAATCCAGCGACAGGTCCCGCGAGCTTCTTTCAGCAGTTTACAGCATGAAATATACCAGCGTGGATGAAACACCGTGCATTTCGGATTTTAAATTAATTGATGAGGATTATCCCAAACTGGATGTATTCATAGAGCTGAACGATGAAGCGGCAGAAATATGGCGGGATTACATCAGGATAAAGGAAATAAAGGATTTGATAAAGCGCAAGCTCGAATACAACAAAATTAAATCTGATTTTTATAAATATGTTGTATCAATACCCATGAATGTGCAAAATTTGCCTCCCGAAGTGGCAGGCTTTCGCTATGTAAACAGGAATTCCCTGCAGGATTATTATGACGAAGTCACTGGCTTCAAATGTGAAGGGGTGACGGCTCTGTGGTGAAACTCATAACCGGGACACTCATACAGAGCTATAACATTTGCAAAAGGCAGACATGGCTCATGGCCCACCAGATAATACCAGACCAGGAGCATCCATATATAGAATTAGGCCGGCTAATTGATGAAGAAAGCTATGACAGAGATAAGAAAAAAATAAATTTTGAAAATGTGGTACTCGATCTCGTGAAATCCGATGAAGGAGATATAATAGTAGGCGAAGTTAAAAAAAGCTCAAAAGCCCGGGAAAGTGCCAGGATGCAACTGGCGTTTTATCTATACAAACTCAAGGAAAGCGGAATCAATGCCAGGGGAGTCCTGCTTTTTCCCGAAGAAAGAAAGAGGATGATGGTAGAACTCACACCCGAGCTTGAAAACGAACTGGAAAATATATTTAAAGATATAGAAAGGATCATATTTCAACCTGTGCCGCCCCCCTTTAAAAAGATAGGCTACTGTAAAAATTGTGGATACAAGGAGTTTTGCTGGTCGTGAAAAAGCCGATTTTTATATTTTCAAACGGTGAACTTAAAAGAAAGGACAATACCATATTTTTTGAAAATGAGGAAGGCCAGAAATTCATTCCGGTAGAAAATACCAGTGAGATATACGTCTTTGGCGAAGTGAATGTAAACAAAAGATTTCTGGAATTCATAACCCAGGCCGAAATAATTCTCCACTTTTTCAATCACTATGACTACTATGTAGGGTCTTACTACCCTAGAGAACATCTCAACTCCGGCTTTATGATATTAAAGCAGGCGGAGCATTATCTGGATGCCGACAAAAGGCAAAAAATAGCAGCCGAGTTTGTCATGGGAGCATCCAAAAACATACAGCAGGTTTTGAGATATTATTCCAACAGAGGCAAGGACTTATCTGAAGTTGAAAACGGAATAAAAAATCTGGAGCAAAAAATATATGCCTGCTCAGATGTCGAAGAACTTATGGCGATTGAGGGCAACACCCGGGATTACTATTACAGGGCCTTTGACCATATCCTGGAAAAACCCGAGTTCAGCTTCGAACAGAGAACTAGGCGGCCGCCCCAGAACAATCTAAACACACTCATAAGCTTTGGCAATTCGATGATATACACGATAGTATTGAGCGAAATTTATAAAACCCATCTGGACCCAAGAATAGGATACCTCCATGCAACAAACTTCCGCCGATTTACCCTTAACCTTGACATAGCAGAGATATTTAAACCCATTATAATCGACAGAGTAATCTTCACCTTAATCGGCAGAAACATGATAACAAAAGACGATTTTGAAAAAAGCACCGCAGGGTTGATTCTCAAAGAAAACGCAAAAAAAACCTTTGTAGAAGAATTGGAAAACAAACTGAAAACCACATTCAACCACAGGACCCTGGGCAAAAACGTGTCATACCGTCGCCTGATAAGACTGGAACTATATAAATTGGAAAAACACCTGATGGGCGAAGAAGAGTATAAGCCATTTATAGCCAGTTGGTAAAAGAACTGATAAATAAACCTAAAAAAGCACACATGTGGAGCCAATGCAATGTTTATAATATTAGTATATGATGTGGGAGAAAAAAGAGTAAGCAAAGTGCTTAAAATATGTAGGAAATATCTGAACTGGGTTCAAAACTCCGTCCTCGAAGGTGAAATATCTGATGCTGCTTTTAAAAAGCTGAAACTTGAACTAAAACGAGTCATCAACGATAAAGAGGATTCAATAATTTTCTACATACTCCGCACGACAAAATACTCTTCCAGAGAGACTATGGGTATCAAAAAAGGAGGAGATGAAATAATAATTTAAAAAAATTTTGTCGTCGACCCGGAATAATGTAAAAAACTCCGGACATCGACGACATTATTTTTTCTGATTTAAAACCCATCCAAAGCCTTTATTTTTATGGCAAACGATGATATAATTTAATCGAAAAAACGATTCATAATAAAGCCTTAAAAGCAAATAATACTATTTGTATCCCGCATATTTCGTGCATTTAAATTGGTTTTTAGCCTCCCTAAGAGGGATTGAAAC
>JARRBK010000034.1 GCA_029982615.1 Tepidanaerobacteraceae bacterium
CTACGAAGCAAATGACTGCATGAAGAGCCGGATGCCTTAATTGGGCACGTCCGGTTCTGTGAGGGGCGTGGGCCGCAAGGCCCATGTCTACTCGACTGAGTTGTCGCATGCTTGAAATTTCCTCTCATCTGTCATATTATAATTAATAGGAGAGGAGTGGTGTTAAGTGGTCTGGTTCATTATCAGGCTTGCCCTCTTTTATCTATTCTTCGTGGCGCTCATACCCACTTTTTTCGGCCGCACCTTTCATTACAACGTAATCTGGGCAAAAAAAGGCGAAAATCCTTGGGTCGCCATAACGTTCGACGACGGACCGGACCCCAGATATACGCCCGAACTTCTTTCGCTTCTGGAGAAATACGATATAAAAGCCTGCTTTTTCCTGCTGGCGGACAAAGCCCAGAAGTATCCCGCTCTGGTGCAGGAAATTGTCAAAAGAGGTCATCAGATAGGCGTGCATGGCTATCGGCACTGTATGAACTGGCTCTTGGGGCCCAAGGCTACTTACCTGGAACTTAAAAAATCCGTAGAAGTAATAAAAAAAATCACCGGCAGGAATATATACTACTACAGGCCGCCTTGGGGGCTTTTTACAGCTTTTGTATACCGCTGCGTGCGGAAAATGGGCATGAAAATCGTGCTGTGGAGTTTCATGAGTTGGGACTGGAAGTATAAAAAACCAAATAAAATAGCAAATTACGTGCTCAAAAAAGTGCGGGGCGGAAATATACTGATCTTTCACGACAGCAGCACCAATATCGGATGCGATAAAAACGCACCGGAAGCCATGATACAGTCGCTGGAGTACATAATCAAAGGGCTCCGGGAGAAAAATCTTGAGATTGTGGATATCAACCGTTTTGTAGAAAAGAGGTCCGCATGAAAAGGCTGATTATCAAAATATGGTTTCTGTGGGAATCCGTATTCGAAATGCTGGCAGGAATTCATCCGGTGCCCGGGGGGTTTTTCCGCATAGCTGTTAGAAAATACCGGGGCAGCAGGTTGATTTTCAAAGATGGCACTGTATTGAACCCTGGGGACAAATATGGAGAACTGCATCTTGATAACCGATTTTTTGCAATGCTTTCAGAAAAGAACGGTTCTCCGACTTTTCTGGGGCTTTCTTCTCTCCGGGAGGCAACGAAGGCTCTTTCGGCCCTAAAAGAATACGCAGAATCAAATCCACTTTTAAAAAATGTTAAGGTATTCATGGGATATACCCTCATCAATAGGGGGATTACGAGACTTGGCTTTGAAGTCCGCGACATAAATTCCGGTTTTATAAGAAATGTGGTATCCTGGTATGAAAAGATCCTGCTCGCCATCCTCCACCCGGGAGGTTTAAAGCGCATCGCGTCAAAAAAATTGGTTTCAAAACAGATATTTATAACGAAAAAGAGTCTGGAGAAGCTATATTAATGTCTCATCAATACTCATCGCTTCAATATAATCTTCCCATGTGTTTACATTGAAAAAATCATAATAATGCTTTTTGCAGCGTATTTTTTCCACATCTAAGAATAATGTTTTCACCAGAGGAAATAAATCCTGAAGCTTTAGGGAACCAGAATTTTTCAGCAGGTTTTCGATGGGGCCCATGCATGTTTTTCTATAAACAGCATGCAGCGGTTCAAGATATCTTCCTCCGGTCCTCGGGCATATTATATCGAAGTGCTGGCTTTGAGTTAGCATGGTTTTTATAAGTTCCCCGTTTAGAAAAGGCATATCGCAGGCACAGAAAAATCCGGCCTCGGTTTGCATTTTCAAAAGGCCGGTGTATACGCCAGAAATAGGGCCGCGGCTTTCCACGGCGTCTTCGTATAATGCTTGCGCCACACCTGCGGCTTTAAAATCCGCTGGCCTGCCGGTGACGATGATTATTTCATCAAAAATATGTTTTAAGGTGAGGATTTGTCTTTCTATAATCGTAAGCCCGCCAATTCTGAGCAAGGCTTTATTTTTTCCCATAATGCGAGACGACTTTCCTCCTGCGAGAATGACTGCGGAAAATCCCATTTTAAAAGCACATCCTCGCCTGTTCTATGCAGCGCCAGTGCCTTCGACGGTCTTCCACCTGTTGCAGCGGTCTCCCCACCGAGCTATGACTTTGCCTTCCATTTTGATGTTAACCACTTCGCAACGGTTTGGGCATCCATGGCATTCAAAGCTGTCTGCGGAAAAATCCATGTCAGATACGCCAAAACCTTTGAATGCGGTGTTTTCCACCTGCGCTTCCCGCGCCAGTAGGGCCGCACCGATTGCACCCATAACATTGTGATACCGCGGAACATATACAGGCATTCCTAGCGCTTCTTCAAAGGCTGCTTTCATGCCGCTGTTGGCCGCAACACCTCCCTGGAACACCACCTTCGGTCGAATTTCCTTGCCCTTTCCCACATTGTTGAGATAGTTTCTAACCAAAGCCTGGCACAGCCCTCGAATGATATCCTCGGTTTTATAACCCAGCTGCTGCTTGTGAATCATATCTGATTCCGCAAACACAGCACATCTGCCTGCTATGCGCACGGGATTCCTTGACTTTAAAGCACGGTCGCCGAACTCCTCTATGGGAATGCCCAGTCTGTTGGCCTGCTGATCCAGAAAAGATCCGGTACCTGCAGCGCATACAGTATTCATGGCAAAATCGGTAACCACTCCGTCCCTTAAAATAATTATCTTGGAATCCTGTCCGCCTATCTCCAGCACTGTCTGTACATCTGGAACTTCTTTCTGTGCCGCAACGGCATGGGCGGTGATTTCGTTTTTCACCACATCTGCGCCCACTATGACCGCTGCCAGCTGTCGGCCGCTGCCGGTGGTGCCGGCGGCCTTTATATCCCATTTTTTTCTGTTTCTGAAGGAAAGCATCTTCATTCCTTCTTGTACGGCTTTAATGGGTTGCCCTTGAGTCCTTATATAAATCGCCTCTTCCACATTCCCTTCCTCATCTATTATAACCAGGTTCGTGCTTACGGAACCAACGTCTATGCCAAGATAATACGCCATCTAAGACATCTCCTTTACAAAATTCGATTTTGTTGATGAAAGCCTCATCTTTTTCCTCTTTGCAAAAAGCATATCAACAAAAGCCTCCAGGCGCGTTCTCACACCTTCCCTTCCGGTCTGCTCATCTAATGTCAATGAAAGGAAGGCCATTCCCCTCTCTTCGCATACCTTGGGCAATATGCTCTTTGCCACAATCTCTGGAATGCAGGTAAAAGGCGACAATTGAATCAGGCCGTCAAATCCCCTCCTGGCAAAGTGCACAGCATTTCCCACCGACTCCCGACCGTGTCCCCCACACATCTCCTTAAAATAAGGATAAGCAAGTTTTTTTATATCCCTTTCTCCCGCTATATGGAAAAGGTCCATGACTGCATTGGATACAGTATATCCCGAAAGAAACATGGATCGTTCCACGTAAACGCCAAGATTCCCTAGAGTTTCTTCAATTTCCATGTTTGCAGACGGTTCCATCAACACGTATATTTCGCCCACAATGCCTATCTTAACTGGGTCGAAATCCTTTTTTTCTATGCTATCATAGAGCCTCTCCATTTCTCTTTCTATTTCTGCAAGTTCTTTGTAGCTCTCCGCTTTTGCCACCATGGCCACACATTTCCTGTATACCTCTGTAGTTTCCCCTTTTTTTGCCTCCAGCGGCCTTATTTTATGTGAAAGCCTCTCTGCCTTATCCAGTAGGGTAAGCTCTTTCCAAACAAACCTTCCTATATTTATATAATCCCTGAAGGAAAGCCGGGTATTTATCAATTTTTTTATGCTGCACATCAAATCGGCAAAATGCCTTCCCGGTGGCTCCAGGGTTATCATCTCAAATTTATAGCCCAAGCTTTTCAAAATTTTTTCCTGAAGCGTAGTATAAAGGCCTGCCCGGCACGGCCCAACCCCGCCGGTGGACACAAGGGTATCGGCTCCAGCCTCCAGCACCTGTACATATGTTCCTAAGACTATTTTAAAGGGATAGCAGGCAAATTCCGGCGCAAATTTGCATCCCAGAGTTATGGTTTCTGTATTGGGCTTGGGTGGCAAAATCACCTCATTGCCCAAAGCTGTCAGCAGTCTCTTTATGGGAATATAAGATGTTCCCATATAAGGAAATGAAACCTTTCTCATGCCAATGCCGCCTCTTTCTTTGCCCTCTTTATCTTGAGCATATCAACAAAAGCTTCCAGGCGGGTATTCAACCCTTCCTGTCCGGTTTGTTCATCCAGCGTAATGGTAAGATACGGCATATTCTTTTCTCTTGCTTCCAGTTCCATCAGTTTATCTACTATAAAATCCGGACCGCAACCAAATGCAGTAATATGTATAATCCCGTCCACACATCTGTTCTCCAAAAAATGATAGGCGGTCCTCACCACGCTGTTGCTGAAGGTCCAGAACAGGTTCTTTTTGAGCTTTTTCGCCTGTTTCATCTTGTCTTTTTCGGGCACCATTTCCGGCGTCACCACATATACTCCCATGTTTATGAGCTTTTTGATGAGATCCAGGCTTAAATAGGAGTCATACAGCATATACGGATATCCTACCACACCCAGCCTTATGGGTAAATTTTTGCGCTGCGCCACTATTCCAAGGGGAGGAATCCCTCCCTGAAGAAACTGGTGGGCATAGTTCTTGAAACTTAATATGGCTCTGATATACGCATTGTATGCCGTAAAAAACCCTTTTTTAAATCTTCTTGAAATACCCATGCACAGCCAGAAAAGCCTCAATCGTTTTTTCTTTAAGTCTACCCTCACTTCCAGCATGTTTTTAAAATCCTTTATCGAACAGGCCAGCATATCGGGCAGGCCAAGGAATTTTGGGCAGAAGGTGGCCTCATTGTTTATGCTCACAAACCTCGGAACGAATACATAGTCAACCCTGTCCTTAAGATTGCTGACATGCCCATGAAAAAGCTTTACAGGGACACAGGCATCGGTTATAGCATCCTCCACACCCTTATCCATGATTTCCTTAGTGGTTTCATCGGAAATCACCACTTCAAGCCCTAGTTTTTCAAAAAATGTCTTAATAAATGGATAATAGGCGTAATAAGCCAGCGCCCTTGGAATGCCTATTTTCATTTGAGGTCTCTCCTTATCATGCAAGTCTTGTAAAATATTATTTCCACGAGAACGAAGAAATTCCTGCATGATTTCCCTTATTTATAAAAATTTAAGGTCCAAAAAGCAAAAGGCGACAGCATGAACTTACACTCCCCTGGCTTACCCGTTGCTGTCGCCTCCCCGACTATTATATGCTAAAAGTGAAAAACGGGGGTAGGAATAGAAGGATTTTATTTTGCAAAATCCTTCTTAATCCGACTTCTGACTTCTCACTTCTTACTCTGCAGGTATTCGTGAATAGATGCTGCAGCCTTCTTTCCAGCACCCATGGCTAGTATTACAGTGGCAGCGCCCGTTACGATGTCGCCTCCGGCCCATACGCCTTCTCTGGAAGTTTTTCCGTCTTCATCTGCGGCAATATATCCGTATTTATTCAATTCAAGCCCTTCTGTGGCTTTTATGAGCAGAGGATTGGGGCCTGTGCCTATGGCTATTACCACTGTCTCCACCTCCATTGTAAACTCAGAACCTTTTATGGGAACAGGCCTGCGGCGGCCTGAAGCGTCCGGCTCACCTAGCTGCATGCGGATACACTCGATGCCTTTTACCCATCCCTTTTCATCTCCTATTATTCTGATGGGATTAGTAAGAAAATCAAAAATAATTCCTTCTTCTTTAGCATTCTCGAATTCTTCCCGCCTGGCGGGCATCTCCTCCTCGGAGCGGCGGTACACTATGTGAACCTCGTCGGCTCCCATTCTCAAAGCGGATCTCGCGGAATCCATGGCAACATTGCCGCCTCCCACCACAGCGACCTTTTTGCCCACTTTGATGGGAGTATCGGTCTGAGGGAAGGAATAAGCCTGCATGAGATTGATTCGGGTTAAGAATTCATTGGCGGAGTATACGCCCAGGTAATTTTCACCGGGAATACCCATGAATTTCGGCAGGCCAGCGCCCGTACCGATAAACACCGCCTCATATCCCATATCAAACAAATCGTCCACAGTCAGCACCTTACCCATGACCATGTCGGTCTTAACCTCTACACCTAGCTTCTTTATGAAATCCACTTCTTCCTGAACTATTGCCTTAGGCAGCCTGAATTCAGGAATTCCATACACCAGCACTCCTCCTGGCTTGTGAAAAGCCTCAAAAACCGTGACATCGTACCCCAGCTTGGCAAGGTCTCCTGCACAGGTAAGGCTGGCTGGCCCAGAACCGATAACAGCCACTTTTTTCCCGAGCCTTGGTGGAAGCTCAGGCGTTTTAACACCTCTCGCCCGCTCCCAATCCGCTACAAAGCGTTCCAATCGGCCTATGCCCACAGGGTCTCCCATTTTGCCCAGCACACATCTTTTTTCACACTGTTCTTCTTGGGGGCAAACCCTGCCGCATACAGCGGGAAGGCTGTTGGTCTGTTTTATGACCTCGATTGCTTTCTCAAATTCTCTTTCAGCAATATACTTTATAAAGCGGGGAATCTGAACCTGGACGGGACACCCCTGAACGCATCCCGGCTTTTTGCATTGAAGACACCGCTGGGCTTCATTTACTGCATCCTCTTCCGTATAGCCCAAAGCCACCTCCTGGAAATTTCGCCTACGAACTTCCGGCTTTTGGGCAGGCATGGGCGTTTTTTTCTTGCTCTTATTCAGCGGCATTTCTTTCGGCCTCCTTTATCTTCCCTGTTAATTTACATTCGTGTTCCTCTTGAAACTTATCCATAGATATTTTTTCCTCGTCCCTATAGGTGGCCAACCTCTTCATAAGCTCGTCAAAATCCACCTTGTGCCCGTCGAAAGCCGGGCCGTCCACGCAGGCAAACTTGGTTTCGCCGCCCACGCTAACTCTGCATCCGCCACACATGCCTGTACCGTCCACCATGATGGGGTTGAGGCTTACCATGGTCGGTATGCCGTAAGGCTTTGTGATTTCAGCGCCTATTTTCATCAATATGGGAGGCCCTATTATTATAATTTCATCAAACTTTTCGCCCTGTTCCAGCAGTTCTTTCAGCACCACGGTCACAAACCCATGGCGCCCTTTCGAACCATCGTCTGTGCACACATACAGCCTATCGCTGACAGCTTTCATCTCTTCTTCAAAAATCAGCATTTCGGCCGTCTTAGCACCGATAATGGAAACAACTTCCACCCCCTGCTCGTGAAGCATTTTAAGTTTAGGGTAAAGGGGTGCAACCCCAAGGCCTCCTCCGACTCCTAACACCTTTTTGTGGTGTGGAAATTCCACCGGAACTCCCAACGGACCTACAAAATCCTGTATAGAATCGCCTGCCTTAAGAGTCCCAAGCTCCCGGGTGGTCTTGCCCACCTCTTGGAATACTACCGTTACGGTGCCCTTTTCAGCGTCGTAATCCGCAATGGTAAGTGGAATCCTTTCCCCTCCCTCCCTTATCCTGAGTATCACAAACTGGCCGGGTTTGGCTTTTTTCGCCACCAACGGCGCATCCATCACAAACAGCTTGATGGAAGGAGCCAAATCCTTCCTTTCTAAAATTTTAAACATGGTTAACCTCCTTCTGTCAATTCAATATATTCATATATAACGTATTATTTCTACATCAATGCCTGAATTCCTCTTACAAAAAGTTCCAAAAAGTCGTCAACAGCATGCTCGGTCATATAAACCCTTATTCTTTAAAATAAAATTTCTTTGCCAAAACATTTATTTTTAAAACATTGAGGGCGGTCATGTGTTCTACAGAATTTTTCACTTCTTCCTGTACCGCTTCTAAAATCGGTTTTAATGGAATACCATACTCCACTGTCAGCTCCAAATTCAAAATTATTCCTTCGCTGCAGTTTTCAATTATCACCCTTCCGCCGGCCACTCCTTTTATCTGCCGTGCTGCATAAAGCGCGATTTGATTTACTGTGGTGTCGGATATGGTATATTTGCCCCTGTAGCTGTAAGTGGGACGCACCACAGTTTTTTCAGTGACAACTACATCCTGTTTGCCTCTTCTGTAAAAAATTTTCAGTGGATCCAGAAGGTAGCCCGAAAAATTCTTTTTTATCTCCAAACTCGGCACCGGAATTACATGCTTGCCGTCAAGACTTCTAATTCGCCTGGCAGTGTTTATTTCCGAAGGAGTGGAAATTTCTTCGATATTTATTACTTTTTCGGGCAATGGCAGGTCAAGGGCCTTACATATTGTGGCTACCATGTTTTCAGAGGTACCTATTACCAGGATTCCGCCAATATCAAGTTCTGTTATTTTGTTCCTGACTTCCTGTGCATGAGCCGGGTCCAAAAAAATAGCCCTTTTCACCGCCGCCAGCCTGGTTTGCTCCCTCTTGGCCGACATTCCGGCCACTACTCTATTCCCGTAAATTAAAAGACCATCGTCTATGATATACTCCAAATTGTTCTGCCCGGCTACCAGTTGAGCTTTATGGCTCTTGCCGGTGCCGGACTTGCCCACCAATGCAACGGTCCTCATGTAAACCATCCTTAAAAAACATTAGTAAAATGATGTCACCTCTTTTATACCACATTGACTCTGTATTTTCAATTAAAAGTTCAAAAGATGCTGCTATCTAGTATTATATTCTAATGCTTTGTTAATAAAATGTCAAACTGTATATAAACCCGCACCATTTGTCGGTACGGGTTTTTTCCGTCCACATTATTCTTTTATTCTTTTACAGCTTTAAAATTGCTGTAAATAGTATCCCAGAAGGATGGGGTGGTATAACCCAGCCTCCACAGCGCTATGCCTTTAAGTCCTTTTTTGATGACCAGCTTTGCTTTTGCGTCCACAGAAGCTTCGTTCTCCATCCAGATCTGGTGGGATACACCGTTTGAATCAACGTATGTGCCGTACGCCATCTTGGATTTTTTATCTATGGTGAACTTAATACCGTATTTTTCCACCAATTCATCGGCAAAAAGCAGTCCAGAGATGCTTATCCCATTTCTGGTCGCCAGAACCGTATTTTTGCCGCCGCTTGCCGCCCAATCATAACCGAAATAGCCTATGCCCAGAACAATTTTCTCCGCAGGAATCCTGGCCAGGGCATAATCCACCACCTGTTCAACCCAATCTATGCCGGCCTGGGGTTCAGGGGAAGCGGGGTTCTTGTCATATGCCATTAGCACCACGAAATCGCTGTACCTGCCCAGGGTTTGATAATCATAGCCCGGCCACCAGTCAGCCTTTTCGGTCTTTGCAGGCAGTGAAATGTTCAGGGATTTGCCCCGGGCATGCAGCGCTTCAGAAAGCCCTTTTATAAATTCGCTAAATTTTTCCTTGTCAGCAGATTTCAGATATTCAAAATCTATGTTTACTCCGTCATATCCTTCTCTTTCAACTACGGTCATTACCTGATTTACTAAGCGTTTCCTGGAATCCAGCGTAGATAAAACTTTCTGCAACTTGCCGCCATCGCTCTCAAAAAGCAGCATATAAATTTTGATACCATTTTCTTTGGAAAGTTTAACTACCTCTTCATATCCTTCAGGGACCATAATCCATCGTGGAGAAGCGTAATTATCCGTCACATCCCCGTTGTCATCCAGTGTATACCATTTCACGGCAATCGAAGACATTTTGTCGTAATTCTTTAAAAAGTCATCGTATGATTGTGAATAATAATACCCCATTATATATTTCGTCAACTTTTCACCAGTATTAATGACTACCGTGCGGGTGGCATTCTGCCACAGGACCGAAGCCCCAAACGCCTCGCTGAAAAACCTCAATGGGACCAGCGTTCTGTCGTTGCGAATCAATGGAGGTGCATCAAGCTTCACCGGATTTTTATTTACATAGGCGGTAGTGCTGCCCACTTTCAAAATCACCGTGGTGTCTCCCTTGCGTGCAGTAACAGTGCGGGTATTCTGATCCCAGTTGACAAACGCTCCAAGGGTCTCGCCGATGCCCCTGAATGGCACCATAGTCCTACCCTGTTCAATCACCGGCTGCACGTCAAAATTCACCAATTGTCCATTAATCATCACTTTTACATAGCCTGCAGCCTGCGCAGGATTGGGGACAAAAGCCGCCACCATCAACACTGCTGCAAGTATGCCCGACATAATTTTGCACAAAATCAGCTTCTTCGACTCCATTTCTTCTCTCCCTTCGCTTATTGCGCATTGCCTTCTCAACTTTCACACAAGACTGCGGCTTTAAACTTGAACATTACTGGTTATCTTCTGTAGATCCGACATTGTTTAAATCTATTTCTTCGGCATTTTTTGCCTCGTCAGGAATTTCTACGGTGATATTTTTATTGTAGTCATAATAGTCGTATGACATTTCCATCTCCATTGAATTTATTACTGCAGGGCTTCCCGCCTGCTTTTCAGCATCCATGGATATAGTTGCGGCCATATCAGCCTTATATGCCAGACCATCCTCAATCCCAATGTACATTATGCCGCTCGTGTAAATGGACTTTATAATACTATTCGCTTCACTTAAGGTCATTTTCTCCTGCTCGCCAATCGAACCCAGCATGTCGAAAAGCTTTGCCATATCGTTGATTCTTGAGTATATAGCCATTTTATATACTTCTTTTCCGTCCAGCATTTCTTTCCCCAGCAGTCTGTAATGCACCATGCCTTCAAAGCCCTTCATAATTTCTCTTTGCTGTGAAATATACTGCTTATCAAAAACCATGGGAACCGGGTTTTTCATTTTAATCCATTTTTGCTGTCCATCCTGAGTAAAAGTCTGTATATAAATGTAATCCTTGTCCATGTATTCTTCTATGACAACCTTTTGAGCATCGCCGGAGCTTGTTATATTCGGCACAGAGGCTTCCATTGTCTGGTGGAGCATCATGTCCTTTGAAATTTCACTGTTGAATGTCGCATCAGTATTGATGGGCAATAAAGTGCCGTCAGAAGACGCAATGTTGATTTTCATAGAAATAGTGCCCTTTGCCCTCATGGAATTTACATCTTTATTTTTTTCATTTGCCTCGTCCACAATGGCTTTTGCTTCTTTGTCCGTGCCGAACACGCTCACAAGCATTTTTGCTGCCTCTTCGGGTTTTATAGGTTTTTCGACATCTTCTATGCCGAAACCAAGGCCTTCTTTTTCAAGCCAGGAATAAAAAACATATCCCCAGTGATCTCTATTTATTCCTTTCACGTCCACATCTTCTGCCGGAGACTGTTCCGGAACTCCAAGAGCTCTTGCTATAAGAGCTATGGCTTCAATGCCCGTAATCGGGTTTTCGGGATATATTTTCTTACCAGGATATCCCTTGAAAATATTGCTTTTGTAAAGAGCCGCAACCTGAGGCGCATACCACGCATCTTTTTCCACATCCGGCGGCAGCTCGTCCTGAGCTATGTCTTCAGCTGGGGAAATCCCCGCTGCATAGGCAAGCATTGCCGCAAAAGCTCCCCTTGAAAGGTCAGCATCGGCATTTGCCGAATCTGGAAGAATTTGAAGAACGCTTTCTACAGTTAATTCTTCTGCCTGCTGCACGGTCGACGTTTCCTCCGCCAGAACCGGCACGCCCATGGCAGAAATCAACATCAGCACGAGCGCCAAAACCAGGGCTTTTTTATACATTTTCATATGTACCTCCTGAATGTTTTGAATTGTTCCACATGATGAAATGAAAAACACAAATTGCATATCATAAAATATTATAGATTACGCTAATATAAGATTCAATATAAATTTAAGTATTTAATGATAATGTAACACCCGTGTAATCTTTTCGTAATACTTTTTCAATCTCGCCTGCCGGCAACGGCACCGAAAACAAAAAGCCCTGCATTAACTCGCAGCCCATATTTTTGAGAAAATCCGCCTGTTCCCGCTTTTCCACCCCTTCCGCTACCACCTCAAAATGCATCTTGTTTCCCAATGAAAGTATCAAATCGATAATTGCCCTGTCTATTTCTTCATCTATACTCCTCACAAAACCACTGTCTATTTTTAGCATGCCTATGGGCAATTCTTTCAAATATTTCAAAGACGAATATCCCATTCCAAAATCATCCAGAACCAGTTTTACTCCTATTTTGCTGAGAAGAATCAAGTTCTTTATCGTTTCGCTGAAATGTCTAATAATAGTATTTTCTGTAATTTCCATAAGCAAGTGTTTTGGGGAAAGGCCGGTTTCAGACAATATATTTTTCACTTTTTCAACGAAGTCCGGTATTTGTAGCTGCTTTGGCGAAACGTTAACTGATATGCAGAAATCCAATCCCATATCAATCCACTTTTTCATCTGCTTACAGGCATTTCTCAACACGAATTCACCCATCGGGACTATAAGGTTTGTTTCTTCCGCAACTTTTATAAAATCGTCCGGACATACAACTCCATTTTGTGGATGAGCCCATCTTGCCAGAGCTTCCATCGCAACTACCATTCCGGTTTTTATATTCACTATCGGCTGATAACACAGGAAAAATTCCTCTTTTTGCAACGCATCTTTCATTTCCCTTTGTATTCTATTGGTCCGAGCCATTTCATTAAACTGTTCATAAAAATGGAATCCATGCTTGCCGTACAGCTTTGCTTTGCGCATCGCAAAACCCGCATTTTTCAACAAAGTTTCGGAATCCGTCCCATCTTCAGGATACATTGCTATTCCTATGCTCACAGTGACACGCAATTTTAATTCGCGAACCCGCAATGGGTTTTCAAAAATTTTAAGCAATTTTTTAGCAAATTCCGCTGCTTCACCAATATTCTGGACATCCGGCTGCAATATTATGAATTCATCGCCGGCAATGCGTGAAACAATACCAGTTTCCCCGATTCCCTTTTTTATAATCTTGGCAGCCAATTTTATCACATAATCTCCTACCGCATATCCGTAATCACTGTTTATGGACTCGAAATTATCTAAATCCAGAAGAAAAACTGCTGGCTTTTTGTTGGTTTTCAATGCATTGTCCAGAATTTCATCCAGATTTTCCATAAAAATAAACCTGTTTGGAAGGTTCGTTAGAAAGTCACAATTTATAAGCCTTTTCAACTTTTCTTCATACTTTTTTTGAATAGTGACATCTACGTGAAATCCTGTCATTCTCTCCATGCGTCCGCTTACATCATAGACAGATATCCCTCTCGTCGTAATCCATGTATATCTGCCATTTCTCGTCCTTATGCGGTAAGTCGCATGAAAAAATGGAGCTTTGTTTAATATGCACGAATCCAGGGCTTTTTTCACCCTTTCTTCATCTTCTGGATGCATAATACTCCACCACAACCCACTAGAACCATCAATTTTGTAATACTCAGCACATTTGTCAATGTCTTTATCAGAATAAAAATACGTTATATTGTTTTTCGCGTCCCAGTCCCAGAAAATGCACCCAATACACTCAAAAGTTGCCAAATATATTTCTTTGATTTTAACATCAGGATTTGATTTTTCAAGAATCATAGCTTCAACCCGCCTTTTATTATATTAATTATTAAAGAAAGAAACAAGTTGTTCAAAATGTAACATGAGTCATGTTCACATAATCTCGAATTATCGGGAGTTTAGCCTTCATTTTAATTTCAATTTTACAAACGGTCCGAAAAAATATTGTCATTTTTTATATAATATATTTAAAAAACGTTACATCATTATTTCAACAAAAAAAATAAAATTTCTATAGTTGAAATTAAAAATTAAAATTTATAAGAAGGAGGATATTATGACTGTTGAACCTATTCGAGACAAAGTAAAAATTAATCGACTTTACCAATATCTGAAAGGATATGATCCAAAATATGCTTTAATTTTTAAATTTGGCATAAACACGTGCTTAAGGATCAGCGATATTTTACCGCTAAAGGTAAAAGATATTTTTACTGAAGATTTCAAATTCAGGGAGCATCTTGTTTTGAAAGAAAAGAAGACATTGAAGGAGAAAAAGATAAAGATAAACGAGACTCTGCGCAAGTGCATTCTCGAATATGTGAAATGCCAGAATTTATCTTACGATAGTTTTCTGTTTCAAAGCAAGAAAGGCGGGCATCTTGGAAGAATTCAGGTGTACCGGGTTTTAAAAAATGCCGCTTCAGTGTTCGGCATTGAAAATTTCGGCACGCATAGTTTAAGAAAAACCTGGGGTTACTGGACTTACAAAATGTCCAAGTACAATATAGGCCTTATCATGGATACGTTTAACCACAGTTCTCAAAGCATAACGCTTCGATACATTGGCGTAAATCAAGATCAGAAAGATGAATTGTATTCATTGGTTCAACTGTAAATCAATATATTTCTGCTAGACTTTGTAGAATTATGTATATATTTAAAGGATTTTATTGACTTTTTTCACCATAATACAGTAAAATATTATCAAATGTTACATTTTGAACAAATTGTTGCATTATGGTATATGTGGCAGCAATTTACATTTATCTTTTGTTATATTTTTTGTCAGCATTTGTCGTTTTATTCAGCCGCATTATCACAAAAAAATACTTTTTGAAATAAAAATGGTGCGCCTAGAGGGATTCGAACCCCCGCAAAACCCGGCTCCGGAGGCCGGTGCTCTATCCCCTGAGCTATAGGCGCACTTTAAATTTCTATTCAATTCATATATAATGATACCTTAAAAAACACCCAAAGTCAATGCTGCCATCTTCATACAGAATCGGGGTTGAAATCTTTTTCCTGCTGCAGATTTATTGCAGATCTCTGCTTTTTTCCCCTCCCGTAAGCTTATACATAATGTATGCAAAAGCCACTATAAAAGGCGTCATGAGCTGCGTCATGGTTAAAAATCCGAAACCCCACTTTGGGTTTACATAGTGAACCAAGAACAGGGGATTATCCCGCACCGTCTCCTCCAATAACGCCCTCAGCAATTGATGGTACCACAGGAAAGACCAGAACTGATACCCTGCCGGGACTTTCTTCTTCTGCAGATAAAGGAACCTCACCAGCAATATGAGCCCGATGGACGAGCCCACCAACTGGGCGGGCCAACGGCCGAAGGAAAATTCCGTCATGCGGCCGAGCACTTCCTGATTGAATATGTTGCCCACTCTAACTATTATATAGCCAAAGGATAATCCCAAGACAGTCCAGTCCGCTATCATATTGGGATTCACTCCATGCCTGCGGCAATAAGGCCATCCGGCCAAAAAGCCTCCCAGCAGCGCACCGTGCCATGAGAGCCCCCCCTCCCATATCTTTACAACCTGCAGAGGTTCTTTCACAAACCATTCGGGGTAATTGGTCAGAACAAACATAAGCCTGGCCCCCACGATACCCGCAATTATCACAAGCATTGCGAGATTCAGTAGAAAATCCTCGTTTATTCCCTTTTTTTTGCCCATCATATACATATAGTATGAACCCACCAGAAAGGAAAGGGCCATGAAAATACCGTACCAGTGTACCGCAATAGGGCCTATTTTAAATGCATAAGGGCTCAAATTAAGCAGCATAAAATTACCTCCATTTTTCACTAACAAGTTATTTCTGCTTTCTCAAGTCGAAATATGTACCAATGGATTTTGCAATCAATCTTTTGTTACAATATATTTCCCCTTCGGCTACAAGAATACTTCCGCCTGCTTTTATGACCTTTCCTGTAGCTCTCAACCTTTCCCCCATAGGTCCCGGAGAAATATAATTCACTTTCATTTCTACAGTAGTGGGTATCGCTCCGAGAGACCTCACCGCTATACCCATTGCCGTATCGCACAGGCTCGCAGTGGCACCGCCGTGAACTATGCCCAAGGCATTTTCCACGTCTTTTTTCGCGGCCATCTCCACCACCGCCGTTCCGCGGCCCAGCTCCATCAACTCAAAGTTCAGGAGTTTGTGGTATGGAGCATTAAAACTTTTACTTATTATTTCCTCAAAAAGCTGCGGCTCTATCCCTTTGTTTACTGTCTGCATTAAAACTCCTCCTGTTAAAATTAAATCGCTTTTTATATTCCTTTTACGATACTATCAAACTGTTAGCATAAAAACAAGTATTATGATAAACATTCGGCTTTACATAAACAACAGTGTTTAAGCAAAAAATATATTTAAATGAATCCTTCCGGAGGTGATTTTTTTGATAAGCTGCGAAGTAGCGCTGTATCCTTTGGAAACCACTAATTCCGATCAGATTATAAATCAGGCACTTTCCTCTATTCAAAACCAGGGTGTAACCTGCGAAGTGGGAACCATGAGCACATATATCTCAGGCAAGCCCGACCAGGTATGGCAGAGCTTAAAGACCCTATACGATACCGCATCATCCAGGGCTAAAGAACTTTCCATGGTGGTTACCATTTCCAACTCTGAAACATAGCTGGGAAGCTGCAATTGCAGCTTCCTATTTTTTGCCAAGCTGGCTCTGAAACAATAAATATGGTATAATCAATCTGGTATGATTTAGAAAAACTTTTTAACTTTTTTTAAATGCGACCATGAGCAAATTTAAGCTTATTGGAGGTTTTGATATGAAAGACATTGATACTTTAATTGACCGTTGGAAAGATGAAATTGTCGAGGAGACCTGCAATCTCATCAGAATTCGAAGCGTAGAAGAAGATGCAAAAGATGGCAGGCCCTTCGGCGACGGCCCTTATGAAGCGCTGTGCTATTCGTTGCATCTTTCTGAAAAATTTGGCTTCAAAACCAAAAACCACGAAAACTATGCCGGGCATGCTGAATGGGGACAGGGCAAGGACATGGTTGGTATACTGGTGCACTTGGACGTGGTGCCTGAAGGCACAGGCTGGACATATCCGCCCTATGATGGTAGAATCGTGGATGGCAAAATTTATGGCAGGGGCGCCAGCGATGACAAAGGCCCTGCCGTTGCGGCCCTGTACGCCTTACGAGCCGTAAAGGAAGCGGGTATTCCCCTGAAAAAGAGGGTCAGAATTATTTTCGGCACCAATGAGGAAAGCGGCTGGGGATGTATGAAGCATTATTTTGATGAAAAGAAAGAGGAAGTCCCGGTGATGGGCTTTTCTCCAGACGCTAGCTTTCCGATAATCAACCGGGAAAAAGGCATATTGATATTCAATATTGATAAAAACTTTGAAAGCCTGCCGGAAAAAATTAGAATAAATTACATAAGGGGCGGGCAGAGGCCGAATATGGTGCCGGATTACTGCGAGGCCGCAATAGAGATAGAAGATAGCCTGCGGGATGAAATAAAACAAAAATTCGACTCTTTTAAAAAAGGCAAAGATGCATCGCTGGAAATGGAAGAATCTTCGGACGGCTTCATCATAAAATCCTACGGTGTTTCCGCCCACGGCAGCACCCCTGAAAAGGGAAAAAACGCCATTGTGCCACTGGCGGAATTTTTTGCGGAACTTATCAGTGATTATAACGATGATAACAACGACGCCGCCGGCTTTATAAAATTCATTGCAAAACACATAGGATATGAAACCCACGGCGAGTCTCTCGGTATTCATTTTAAAGATGAGCCTTCAGGAGATTTAATCTTAAATCTCGGCATGGTGGAAATGGATGAGAATAAGGGCAGGCTGGTGATAAATATCAGGTATCCCGTGACCTTCAAAGGAGAGGAGGTTATAAAATGCCTTGAATCGCATCTTGCCGGGATGGATAAAAATTTGCGGCTCTCGGATATCTCCGATAAACCTCCGCTTTATGTGCCTGCAGATTCGCCACTGGTAAAAAAACTTCAGAAAGTCTATGAGGAAATTACCGGAGAGAAAGCGGAACTCATAGCCATAGGAGGCGGCACCTACGCCAGGGCCATACCCAATGCCGTGGCTTTCGGAGCCCAATTCCCCGGCAAACCGGATGTAGCCCATGAGAAGGATGAATACATCGAAATAGATGATTTAATTAAGTGCACCAAAATTTTCGCCCACGCCATAGCCGCACTTGCGGGAGAATAATTCTTTGAAATGCGCAGTCCGCAAGTTTCAGTCAAAAAGAGGCCCGGGTGTGACGGGCCTCTGTTATTATTCTTCTTTATTTATTCAACATTTCCGCAATGGCGGCGATGTTGCCCAGGGAATCCAGGGTTTGATTGGGAAGTATTATCTTGTGGGCGGGGTTTTTGGCCATTTCCTGCAGGGCTTCTATCTGTTTCAGCGCTATTACGGTTTCATTGGTGCCGGATTCCAGAATAGCTTTGTTTACTTTTGCGATGGCTATGGCCTGAGCTTCGGCTATGGCCTCGATGGCCTTTGCTTTCCCTTCGGCCTCCAGTATTTGTGCCTCTCTCAAACCTTCAGCCCGTCTTATGTTGGCTTCCTTCTCGGCTTCCGCTGCCAGAATCTTGGCCTGCTTTTCGCCTTCGGCCCTGGCTATGGCGCTCTGCCTGTCGCCCTCCGCCTGAAGAATGGCAGCCCTCTTGTCCCGTTCGGCCTTCATCTGCTTTTCCATCGCCTGACGGATTTCTTCGGGAGGTATTATATTCTTTATCTCCACCGATAGTATCTTTATGCCGTAGGCATCGGTGATCTGGTCCACCACCTTCAAAAGTTCCATGTTGATTTTGTCTCTGCCCGACAGCACTTCGTCCAGGGTCATGTTTCCGATAATGTTCCTCATGTTGGTTATGGTGGAGTATATAATGCCGGATTTGTAGTTTTCGATGTTGTAAACGGCGTCCCTTGCGTTCAATACCTTATAAAAAATAACGTTATCCACCGATATTTTTACATTATCTTTTGTTATGACGCTCTGCGGCTCTATGTCGAGTATCTGCTGCTTGGTGGAAATTTTTGCACGCACATGGTCGATAAAAGGAAAAATCAGATGCCATCCTGGCTCCATCACTTTGTAAAATTGCCCTAGCCGCTCAATGATGTATACGTATCCTGTATTGACGATTTTAATGGATGAAAGCAGTATAACGAGCAAAAAAATCAGGATTATAATGGTAAACACATTTATTCCTCCTTCGCTTTTTTTAGCAGGAATTTGGTCCCCTCAATACCGGCAATTTCAATCACATCGCCTTTTCTAAGGGGTTCGGTTCCGGCGTTTTTCACTGTCCAGTAAATACCTTCTATCATCAGCTGATCCTCATCTTTAAGGTCCCTGTCGAGCACGATTTTCCTGCCTATATAAGTCCTTTCCTGCGGGATAAATCCCGGCAGGGTCCTTCTTAAATTTTTTCGTATATAGGGATAGAACACGAGAAACGACACAATGCTTACCAGCAGGAATATTATTATCTGTACAGGCAGGCTGAATCCTGCAAAATCCGCCGCCACGGCAAAAAGGCTTCCTATGGAAAACAGTATGAACAGGATATTGCTGGTGGCCACGTCAACGGAAACCGATACGATGGCTATCAGAAGCCAGAGCCATAGATATTCTATATAAATCACTCCCTTCATTGGTGCATCGAATAAAAAACCCCAGTTGCCCAAATGAAAAAGGGACGGCAATTATTTTATATTTTCGCGATCGCCCCCTGTTCTAAATATATTATAGATATATATTTTATGTACCATGCAAGTATAATTCTACGCAACTTAAGAAACTCCTGCTGGAACAGACTTTAATTGTGTTAATTTTTTTGGAAGACTTGAAATTTGCCAAGGGATATGCTAGAACAAAGATTTATAATCGACCATTCATCCTTGGGAGTTGGTGATGGCAATTCAAAAGCAGGTTCGAACACGTTTCAACCTGCTTTTGAAATCTAGATTATTCACCTTTCAATCCTATTTCCTCTGCCACTTTTTGCATGCCCTTGATGGTCTCATCGATGATCTGGTCTAAATCCATGCCGAGCATGTTTGCGCCTTCTTCTATGACTTCCCGATTTACTCCTGCGGCAAAGCTTTTTTGCTTCCACTTCTTTTTCACGGATTTTACAGTAGTCTCCATTATGCTCTTATCAGGCCGAACCAGAGCTGTAGCAGTGACAAGGCCTGTCAGTTCATCAACTGTATATAAAACCTTTTCCATTTTTTCGGTAGGCTCTATATTGCTGCAGAGCTTCCAACCGTGGCTCTGGATGGCTTTTATGTAATCTTCCGGCCATTCTTTTTCTGTCAGGATGTCTTTTACTTTCTGACAGTGCTGCTCGGGGAATTTCTCATAATCGAGGTCGTGCACCAAACCTATGATACCCCACTTTTCCACATCTTCCCCGAAAAGCTCGGCAAAGTGTCGCATCACTGCTTCTACAGTCAATGCGTGCTTAATGAGGCTTTCATTTTGGTTGTATTCTCTTAAAAGTGCAAAAGCTTCTTCTCGTGTGGGAACTTTAGGCATGTTTATTACCTTCCTTCCTTATCCAGTCGGCGGCTTTTCTCATGCGCCTTACGGTTTCTTCTTTCCCTAATTGTACAATTATCTCAAAAAGGCCCGGACCTACTGTCCTGCCTGAAATGGCCAGGCGCGTGGGGTGGATGAGTTCTGCAGCTTTAAGGCCCATGCTGTCGGTAAGAGCCCTGAAAGCTTTTTCCGTAGATTCATGGGTAAACTCCTCAAGTTTTTCCAGGGCTTCGGCCCCTTTTATTAAAAGTTCAGCGGCATTTTCCTTTTCAAAATGCTTTCTCACGCCCTTTTCCTCATATTCTGTCACATCTTTGAAGAAGAAGGCGATAGAGTCGGCCAGTTCGTCCAGGGTCTTGGACCTGTCCCGGGAGATGGCTACGACCTGCTTGATATATTCATATTTTCGCCCTACATCTTCGTCGGAAATTATTCCTTTCTTTAACATAAAAGGAATGATCTGTTTTGTTACATAGTCTATATCCAGCTCCCTCAAATAATGGCCGTTTATCCAGGTAAGTTTTTTTACATCGTATACGGCTGCTGTCTTGTTCACCCTCTCCAGGGAAAATTCCTTTATCGCCTTCTCCATGCCGAAAATCTCCTCGTTGCCTTCCGGCGACCATCCCAGAAGGGTAAGATAGTTCACTATGGCTTCAGCCAGATATCCCTGGTCCCTGAATTCCTCCACCGATGTGGCTCCGTGGCGCTTGCTGAGCTTGCTCCTGTCCGGAGCGAGTATCATGGGCACATGGGCAAACTGCGGGATTTCATACCCCAGCGCCTTATATACCTGAATCTGCTTTGGGGTATTGGAAAGGTGCTCTTCCGCCCTTATGATGTGTGTTATGCCCATGGCGTTGTCATCCACTACACAGGCGAAATTGTATGTGGGAATGCCGTTGGATTTGAAAATGATGAAATCATCCAGGACCGAGTTCTCAAACACCACCCGGCCTCGTATGAGGTCGTTTACCACAGTCTGACCTTTTTGAGGCACTTTTATCCTTATGGTGGGTTTGCGGCCTTCGGCTTCAAATTTCTTTTTCTGCTCCTCAGTAAGCTCACGGCAGCAGCCATCATAGCGTGGGGCCTTGCCCGCCTTTAAAGCCGCTTCCCGGCGCTCTGCCAGCTCTTCCGGCGTGCAATAACAGTAATAAGCCTTGCCTTCAGCAAGAAGCTTTTCAACCTCTTTTTTATAAATATCCAGGCGTTGAGATTGAAAATACGGTCCGAAATCCCCTCCCTTTTCGGGGCCCTCGTCCCAATCTATGCCCAGCCACCGAAGAGAGCGCACTATCTGTTTTGCCGACTCCTCGGTGGAACGCTCGGTATCGGTATCCTCGATCCTTAAAACAAAAGTTCCGCCGTTATGACGGGCAAACAAGAGATTGAACAGTGCCGTCCGCGCCCCGCCTATGTGCAGACTTCCTGTAGGGCTCGGAGCAAATCTTACGCGCACAGTATCTTTCATCCAAAAACACTCCAATCGAGCTGAGATTTCAAAGACAAGTATATCATTAAGACACATAATTTACAACGTTTGCGCTTTGTTTAATGTAATTTTGTGTTGTGAGTCAAGTCGAGTAGACATGGGCCTTGCGGCCCACGCCCCTCACAGAACCGGACGTGCCCAATTAAGGCATCCGGCTCTTCATGCAGTCATTTGCTTCGTAG
>JARRBK010000003.1 GCA_029982615.1 Tepidanaerobacteraceae bacterium
TATTGGTGGGTTACTGTAAGAAAAAGGGCATCATTCCCGTTTATTCCACTACGGAAAGAAAAGTCGTAGAAGAACATGTAGATGGTGAAGTGAGAACCTATAGATCCTTCCGGCATGTAAGGTTTAGAATTTATGGAAATTAAATGTTGAACGCCATTCCTAGGCTTTATGCCGCGGGCTTAAAGTTTAATGCCGGTCTGATTACTCAGGCCGGCTTTTTTTATGCACCCGGCATGGGTTAGCTTTTACAGTGAAATTATGCTTGAAGGCTGGCAGCGGCGGCCATTGGCCAAACAGCAATGATGTGTTACGTGAGGTTTAGGTACCCACCGAAGGTGGGTGCTAAAGAAAGCTGCAAACAAAATGCAGCCTGAGGCGTGATTCGATGCTACAGTTGTTGCAAATCAGTTGATGCATGCTACAGTATTTTCTATTTTTTAATTATAGAGCGAATATTAATTTTCAGTCGTACAATGCCATTATACAACTGACGTTATTTGGCACATAACTTGCTTTATTATATTTATAGTTCTGAATTTATAGTTCTGAAAGCCTACAAAGCTTTCGATGCATGAATTTGGATTAAAAATCTCATGAAAAGGAGGAATGTATAATGAATCTTGACAGGGAGAAGATGCTTAATCTTTACGAAAACATGGTCAAGATCAGGGAATTTGAAGAAAAGGCAAGGGAATTGATGCTGGGCGGCAAATTAGCAGGTTTTTTGCATCTCTATTGTGGAGAAGAAGCCATAGCAGTAGGTGTCTGCGCAAATCTTAACGACAAAGACTGTATCACAAGTACTCACCGCGGGCACGGACATATTATTGCCAAAGGCGGAAACATTGATAAAATGATGGCAGAACTTCACGGTAAAGCTACCGGTTATTGCAAGGGGAAAAGCGGCTCCATGCATATCGCAGACCTTAATATCGGCATAGTAGGAGCCAATGGCATAGTAGGAGCCGGCCTGCCCATTGCAGTGGGTGTGGCTTTTGCAATGAGATACAAGAAGATGGATAACGTAGTAGTGGCATTTTTTGGCGACGGTGCCTCTAACCGCGGCACGTTTCATGAAGCCCTGAATATGGCGTCTGTTTTGAATCTCCCTGTGGTTTTTGTGTGTGAAAACAACCATTTTGGCATGTCTACCCCTCAGAGTGTACACCAGAAAATAAAGGATATATCTGTAAGGGGAACAGCCTATGACATTCCCGGGAAGACAGTTGACGGCAACGACGTGCTGGCAGTGTACGAGGCTGCAGCACAAGCTGTTAGCCGAGCGAAAAATGGGCAAGGGCCTTCTTTAATTGAATGTAAGACATGGCGGCATTACGGCCATTTTATAGGCGATCCTGAGCCCTATAAGGATCCTGAGGAACAGAAAAAATGGCTGGCAAGGGACCCCATCCCCAGGTTCGCCAAGCAGCTTATTGAGTTAAATTATGCTACACAGGCAGAACTGGATGCTATTAAGGACAGCGTGAAAGAAAAGATAGAAGCCGCAGTAAAATATGCCCAATCCAGCCCTGATCCTTTGCCAGAAGACGTCTTTTCAGATGTGTACGCGGAATAATTTGAATTTTATAAAGAAGGAGATGAAAAAAATGGCAAAAATGAGCTATATTGAAGCTATAAAAGAGACTCAGCGCGCGGAGATGCAGAGGGATCCCAATGTTTTTATAGCAGGAGAAGACGTAGGCGTTATGGGAAGTGCTTTTGGACAAACTGCAGGGCTTTTAAAGGAATTTGGGCCGCAGCGCGTTGTGGATACCCCTATCAGTGAGTCTGCCATTATCGGGCTTGGAGTCGGAGCAGCAGCCATGGGGCTGCGGCCTATCCTTGTAATCGATTTTATTGATTTTATGGCTGTATGTATGGATGAAGTTCTAAACCAAGCTTCCAAGCTCAGATATATGTTGGGAGGACAGGTCAAAATTCCTTTGGTAATTCGAACCCAAATCGGGGCTGGTATCGGCGCAGCTGCCCAGCATTCCCAAAGTTTAGAGGCCTTTTTTACTCATATGCCAGGCATGAAGACAGTAGCGGCTGCTACTCCAGCTGATATTAAGGGTTTGCTTACTGCAGCCATCCGCGATGACAACCCGGTGATGTTCATCGAACATAAAACCTTAGCTAGACTTGAAGGTGACGTGCCGGAAGGCGATTATGTCATACCCATTGGAAAGGCAGATATAAAACGCAAAGGCTCTGATGTAACCATACTTTCATGGTCCGCCATGGTACACAAGTGCTTGGCAGCGGCAGAATCTCTTGCCCAAGAGGGTATAAACGCAGAAGTTATAGATATTCGCTCGTTGGTGCCATTGGACAAAGAATGTATCCTGAATTCCTTAGGCAAAACCGGAAGATTGGTTATTGTGCATGAAGCGGTCGAAACCTCAGGTTATGGTGCGGAAATTGCTGCTATGGTTGCAGATCAAGGGTTTGACCTTTTGGATGCCCCCATTAAACGTGTGGCTGCTCCCTTTACGCCGGTTCCTTTCAGCCCTGTTCTGGAAAAGGAATGGGTAGTTAGCGAGGAAAAGATCATCGATGCTGTAAAGTCGTTGTTTTAGAGAAAAACATAGAATTTAAAGAAAAAATGTGTTATAGGGAGTGAAACTAATGGCTACAGAAATCGTCATGCCCAAATTAGGATTAACAATGACAAAGGGAACGGTGGAAAAATGGCTGAAAAAGGAGGGAGATTTTGTTAAAAAGGGAGAGGACTTGTTGGAGATAAGCACTGAAAAAATTACAAATACTGTGGAATCTCCAGCAGAGGGTATATTGCTCAAGATTATAGCGTCAGAGGGAGATGAACTTCCTATCGGTGCACCTCTTGGATATATCGGGGAGGCAGGCGAGCAGATAGATACAGATAACAAGGTAAGCCCTTTAAATGATGACAAAAAAATAGAGTCGACAGAGTCGACATTGAAACCTAATAATCAGGAGACTATAGATGAACACAGAGTAAGAAAAAAGGTTAAAATATCACCAGTTGCCCTTAATTTGGCAAAGGAGTTGAATATTGACTATACCCTTATTGCTGGAACTGGTCCTGGGGGAAGAATTACCAGGGAAGATGTAGAGAATTTTGCAAAACAGAAGGAGACAGATGAAAAAGAAAAAAACAATAATCAAAGCGCAAGTGATAATAAAGGTATTCTTTCTTATGAAGCAATTCCTTACACTGGCATGAGAAGGGTTATCGGGGATAAAATGAGCAAGAGCTGGGCAATTGCCGCAAAGGTTACAGAACACACCAGTGTAGACATTTCTATGCTCAACCAGCTTCGGACAATGATTAATGAAGGTCTTCAGGAGGGAGAAGATAAGGTTTCCCTCACTGAAATGTTAGTAAAAATTGTTGCCAGGGCTCTGGAAATTAAGCCGATGATCAATGTATCTCTGGATAGCGACAATATTAAGGTGATGAAAGACATTAACATCGGAGTGGCTGTAGCGCTCGATGATGGCTTGGTAGTTCCTGTGGTCAAGAATGTCAACAAGAAAAGCATTTACCAGGTCAGCAAAGAAGTTAAAGCTCTTGTCCGCAAGGCGAGGGAAGGCAATCTAAGTTTGGATGAAATGAACGGTGGCACATTTACAATTACAAATCTAGGCACCTATGGTTCGGTGGATTACTTTACTCCTATAATTAATCAGCCCGAGTCTGCCATTTTGGGAATAGGGAGGACTGTGGAAACACCTGTGGTAGTCGATGGACAGATTGTGGTACGGCCGATGATGGGATTGTCCTTATCTTTTGACCACAGGGTTATTGATGGGGCACCAGCTGCTGAATTTTTAGCAGTGCTCATCAGCCTTATTAAAAATCCTTTAAGGGCAATCTTAAGCTAAAAGGAAATACCATATTAAGCAATGGTTTTAGGGAGACGAGATACATGAGCAAACATGTAATAGTTATAGGTGGCGGTCCTGGCGGCTATGTCGCGGCAATAAGGGCAGCACAGCTTGGGGCCAAAGTTGATTTAGTAGAGCGCGACGATTTAGGAGGGACTTGTCTTAATGTAGGTTGTATCCCCACCAAAACTCTTCTGCATACAGCGGAACTTTATCAGACATTAAAGAAAGAAACCCAAAGTGGCTTGGTGATTGATAATGTCAAAATTGATTGGAAATCACTACAAAAGCGTAAAACTGATGTTGTTAACCGTTTAAAGAGAGGAATCATTGGCCTTTTGCAGGCAAATAAAGTAACAGTTCATAAAGGTCGGGCAATATTCCAGCAAAACCGGACTGTGCGCGTTGAGGGCAGACATCCTGTCGTATTGAGTGCAGATATTATAGTTTTGGCGGTTGGGTCTGTACCGGTGGAGCTTAAAGTCCCAGGGGCAGATCTACCAGGGGTAATAGACAGTACAGAAGCTCTGAGCCTTGAAAAATTGCCTGCATCAATGGTAATTGTTGGCGGTGGTGTAATTGGAACGGAATTAGCGGCACTCTATAATGCCCTAGGAACCAAAGTAACTGTGCTAGAGATGATGTCCCAGATATTACCTACCATAGACGGTCAAATTGCTGCCATGTTAAGAAAAGAATTAAGTAATGCCGGTATTGCGTTTTTTACCAATTCTAAACTAATGGAAATTAGAAAGACTGAAAATGGTCTGAAGGTTAGGGCTAATGTTCAGGGCACGGAACAAGAAATTGCCTGTGAAAACGTGCTTATTGCTGTAGGACGCCGGCCAAATACAGAGAACCTGGGATTGGAAGCATTGGGAATCAAAACTGAAAGAGGAGCAATTATAGTTGATCAACATTTTACAACAAATATTCCCTGGATTTATGCTATTGGTGATTGTAATGGCCAAAACATGCTTGCCCATGCAGCTTCCGCTCAAGGCATAGCAGCAGTAGAACACGCTCTTGGAGAAATGGTAACTTACAAAGGTTATGTTATACCTAAATGTATATATACTAACCCAGAGGTAGCCAGTGTAGGGTTAACTGAAGAACAAGTTAAAAATCAGGGATTACCCTATAAAATTGGTCTTTTTCCATTAGCCGGTAATGGGAAATCACTGATCGAAGGCTATGAAACTGGTTTGATCAAGATTATTGCCGACGCTAAATACGGGGAAATTTTGGGAGCCCATCTAATGGGCCCCCGCGTTACTGAGATCATCAGTGAAGTAGCTTTGGCTATAACTCTAGAAGCCACAGCACAGGACTTGGTTTCCACAATCCATCCCCATCCGTCTATAAGTGAGGCTTTAGCAGAAGCTGCCCATGGTGTTTTTGGAAATCCTATACATTGGCCACCTGGAATTAATATCTAAAAATGGACATATAAGCTAAATAAAATACTGCCAAATTAGAAAAGAAAGGGAAAATTATTAAAAAAAGAAAGGGAGGTTCCTCTATGCTAAAAGGTGGCTATATGGGTAAAATCCTGCGGGTGAATTTGACAAACCAAACCTATACGGAAGAAAGTACAACAGAAGAACTTGCTCGGAATTTTATCGGCGGTGCGGGCTTCGGCATTAGATTTCTGTTTGATGAAGTCCCGGCTGGAACTGATGCTTTAGGACCGAATAACAAGCTCATCTTTGCTCCAGGTCCTTTGACAGGAACTTCTGCGCCCTGTGCCAGCCGTATGGCTGTAGTGGCAAAATCTCCATTAACAGGTGCTGTAGGGATGTGCACCACTGGCGGTTATTTTCCGGCAGAACTCAAATTTGCCGGATACGATGCCCTGATAATCGAAGGAAAGGCTGAAAGGCCCTTATACCTGTGGATTAATGACGGCAAAGTGAGTTTCCGCAGGGCAGACAAATTATGGGGGACAAATACCTTTGATTGTCAGCAGCTGATAAAAGATGAACTCGGTGACCAGAATATCCGGATTGCATGCATTGGGCCTGCTGGAGAACTTCAGTCCAAGATAGCAAGCATTATAAATGAACGAAGAGCTGCAGGCCGAAAAGGTTTGGGCGCGGTAATGGGAGCTAAGAATCTTAAAGCCATAGCTGTAAGAGGGCATAAAACAGTCCCTGTTGCTAGCGAAAATGATTATAAACAGGCCAGGTCTCGGATGCTAAAGACCATGAAAGAAAGCCCGGTGCTTTATCCTGCTTTTGCCAATACAGGTACTCCTATGGTTGTAGAAGCAACATGGGGATTGGGAATTTTCCCGACTAGGAATTGGTCAGCAACAGGAGAATGGGATCCTGTGGATAAACTTGGAATTAAGGCAAACGATTCAAGGAAAATTGGAAAGGAGCATTGCTACAATTGCCCTGTGGCATGCAGTCAGCTAAAGTTAGCTCGAGAAGGGATTTATACTGGCTCGCTTTCGGTTCCAGAATTTGAAACCATTTATGCTTTTGGAGGTCAAACTGGAGTAGGCAATTTGGATAGCATTATTGCAGCTGATCGCCTTTGTGACGAAATGGGCATGGATAGTATTTCCACCGGTGTGGCCATTGGATTTGCAATGGAGCTTTATGAAAAAGGGATAATAACAAAAGATGATACCGATGGAGTTGAGTTAAATTTCGGAAATCATGAGGCCATGTTTAAACTTGTTTCAAAGATTGGCTACCGACAGGGATTTGGTGCATTGCTGGCCGACGGGGTTAAAGATGCTGCGGCAAAGATAGGCAAGAATGCTGAAAAATATGCCATGCATGTAAAGGGATTGGAACTGCCTGGATATGATGTGCGAGGAGCAAAGGCACACGGGTTAAATTACGCTACGTCTTATACCGGAGCGGATCACAATAGAGGATATGCGTTTCAAGAGATTTTTGGCATTCCGGAGCCGGAAACTGTGGACCGCTTCGCATATGAAGGCAAGGGTAGATTGACTAAATGGAACCAGGATATCCGGACTGCTACCTGTGATTGTCCTACGATGTGTGCTTTCCTGTTGGATATGGCTTTTCCGGCCAATGCAGCCCTAAATTGTGCAGACATGCTCAGCAGTTTGACAGGGCTGAATTTTACACCAGCAGAGATTGAGAAAATCGGAGAAAGGGTGAACAATCTGGCTAGAGCTTTTAACGTGAGAGAGGGTTTTACAAGAAAGGACGACAATTTACCGGAAAGAATCCTCACAGAGCCGTTAAAAGAAGGCGGATCTAAGGGGCAATACATTTCCCGGGCAGAATTGGATAAAATGCTAGACGAATATTATTATGAAAGAGGTTGGACTGCTGAAGGAATACCTACAAAACAAAAACTGCTTGATTTGGGTCTGGAGAATGCTGCTGAAGAGCTTGAAAAGATGGGAGCTTGATAAATTGATATCAGTTAAAGTAAAATCGATAATGGATATAGCCGATATCTTTGGCTGTCACGAACAGGTTATTTCATTGCCAGAAGGCTCACGGCTAAGCAGTCTCTTAGATGTTTTGGAAAAAAAATACGGCCAGCCCTTTTCCGCGATTCGCGACAAAATCTATATGAGAAAAGAAGAAAATAACAGCAGAAAAATTAATTTATTTCTAAACGGTAGAAATATTATTTTCCTTGACGGGCTCGAGACTCAGCTTAATGATGGTGATGAAGTGTTCTTTCTTTCTCCTGTTGGTGGTGGATGATATATATAATATAAATTTTTAAAGGAGGTGTCCTTCATGAAAAAAGCGTGGACTGTCATGTGGTCTGTTTATTTAGCAAGCATAGTTGTAGTGATCAATCAATTCAAAGTTCCTCCAGTTATGCAAGTAATCATGAAGGAGCTTAATGTCGATCTGGCTATGGCCGGATGGCTTATGTCAATTTTTGCTCTTGCAGGAATTATACTGGCTATCCCGGCAGCTTTTATTCTGGGTAAGTTTGGCCCGAAAGCAAGCGGGCTGGTGGCATTAGGATGTACTATTTTGGGTTGTGCTATTGGTGGATTGGCATCAGGCTCGACAATGTTATTATTTGCGCGCTGTATCGAAGGAATAGGTTTAGGTCTGATAGGCGTTGTGGCACCTGCTGTTATTGCAATGTGGTTTGATTCTCATGAAGTGGGGTTACCCATGGGGATTTGGGCGACATGGGTGCCGATAGGTAGCTCTATAATTTTTAATATAGCAACTCCGTTGGAGTCTCACTTCGGCTGGAGAGGCATATGGTGGTTTGGAGCAATATTGGGATTAATAGCTTTTATCGTCTATAGCTTAAACGTAAGCAAACCAGACAATTGTGATAATAGTCAGAATTCAGATGGAACTATATCTCCGCAAATCTCTTATGCAGAAGGATTTAAAAATTCTAAGGTATGGCTCCTAGCTGTATGTTTTGCAGGATTAATGTTTTGTGTTGGCAGCTTCAGTACGTGGGCGCCTGCGTACTTTAATCAAGATTTTGGAATCGATGTTAAGATTGCTAATTTTTATACCAGCTTAGTATTTATGATAAACATTTTTGGCAATGTAACTGCTGGCTGGCTTTTGGGTAAAGTAAAGAATCGCAATGCAGTGTTGGTTGTGGCGGTCCTCTTATCAACCATACTGTATCCGATTGGTTTTAGGCTAAATTCTCCGAATAATATACTGCCTTATATTGTAGTACTGGGAGCGATTCCAGCTTTTATACCCACAACAATTTTTACACTGGCTCCTGAAAGCATGCCTACTCCAGAGCTGGGGGGTCTGGCTATGGGAATAGTGAATTTAGGGAGCAATTTTGGCTTTATGATAGGCCCTCCCATTGTTGGTAGTGTTGTAAAGTCAGGCGGTGAGTGGACTTCTGCAAGCTATCCAATATTAGTTGTTATGATTATAGCTCTGTTAGCTTCTTTGATTTTTTCAAAAATAAAAGTAAGTAGATTAAATATATCTGCCTAATTTAGCTGCTACAATTTGCAGCTTTGAAATCCAAAATAATTTTAAAGGAGGAATTAAAATGAAAAAACCTGTTTTTACGAAACTGCTTCAGATTTGTGTGGTAGTTGATGACCTTGATGCTTACATGAAAAGGTATAACGATGAATACGGAATAGGGCCGTGGATTGTTCTTAATTTTAATAAAGATACTGTAAGTGATATGAAGGTCAATGGAAAAAGAGTGGACTACTCTATGAAACTGGCATTATGTGACTTTTTCGACATCCAATGGGAGTTGATTCAACCAACCGATGACAAGAGCATATATGCTGAATTTCTCAAAAAGAATGGGCCAGGGTTGCATCATGTGGCCTTTGAAACCCAGAGCTATGATCAAGCCATGAAGGATTTGGGTAGCCGGGGGTTCTACGAGATTCAGGGAGGAACCGATTCTGGCGGTATGCATTTTTCTTATGTTGACCTGACAAAAGACCTGGGCATGATTGTAGAACTTTATGATCGCCCTGATGATTTTGTTCCCCCACCACCCGAAAGAACTTACCCACCAAAAGAATAACTTAAAAAATAATTAAGCATAGGAGGCGGCGATTCGGACCGGCCTCCTATTTTTAGAATCGTTTATAATTAAGGATGAACTGATATTATAATGAAAGTAGCAGTTAAATCCATAAGTTTATTGATTTTCAAAAGCATATATATTAAAATTATTACTAAGAACATTAATGCAAATCTAAAAATATTACTATTTCAGCAATATCACAAAGCACAGACCTTGATTTTCAGTCTATCCTGACTCGTCAAGCTCGATAGAGCCATTAGGAGGGTGGATGTTCTTATGAAATGGTCAAATGAACAAGAAACTTACATCAGGAGGGTTTACAAAGACTGGGAGAACTTTATTACGTCAGGCAAAACTGAGGGACTGACGGTTCGGGCTGAAATACTGGAGTCATGGCAGCGATGTTATAGAATTGGGATTCCCCCTGATCTATGGGCATCCCCCACTGTATTCGATGATGATAGACTTCAACAAGAGAAAGATTTAAACCGCAACCTAATTGAGGCTGCGTCGCCTTTAGTGAAAGAAATTAGTGGCCTATTGTATGGAACGGGTCAGGTAATAGTATTGTGCGATGCCAAGACTATAGTTCTTGAAATAGCAGGTGACACTATCGCCCTTCGGGATGCAGCTAATGTAAATTTGTTGCCAGGCAGCGGTATAGGTGAACCGTATCACGGCACGACTGGAGTGGCTCTTGCTATGGCGAAAAGGGGCCCCGCTACGATTCTGGCTACTGAACATTATTGCACCGGTCCTAAGGATTGGGCATGTGTAGCAACCCCAATTATGAATATAAACTCAAAAGATGTGGTGGGTGTATTAGCACTTACTGGGCGATATATGGATATGAATAAACACAGCCTCGGTTTAATTATTTCAGCAGCTAAAGCCATTGAAAACCGTCTCCTTGAACAGCATATGCGGCATCGGAATATTTTATTAAATGCATTCATGGAGAGCGTGTTGCGAAAGGCAGCAGACGTGATAATAGCTATAGATGTTAATGGCGATGTTGTCAGTGCTTCAAACCAAAGCCATCCTGTGCTTTTTGCCATGTCGCAAAGCTTAAAGTTGCTTCCGCCTTTAGAACAAATAATCAAGCAAATTCTTATAACCCCCTCATTAGCCAGCAACCGGATTGATAGCATTGAAATTTCCATTGGAAAAAAATATACCGTTACCTATAATCCGGTTTTCAAAAATCAAACTTTGTGCGGCATATTGCTAAATGTTTACGGCAATAGCACAAGTTCTAATATTGTTAATGGATCCAACATTTGCCCACCATCAGCAAAACGGGAGCTAAACCATCCGAACTTATGCATTGAACTGGTAGGGAATTCACCGGCTTTTACCAGTGTAATTGATATGGCAAAACGCGCTGCGTCCAGTGATTCCAGCGTTCTCATTCAGGGGGAAACAGGTGTGGGTAAGGAAGGAATAGCTAGGACTATTCACCTATCAAGTCACAGGGCCCGAGGTCCCTTCATCGCCGTTAACTGTGGTGGCCTCCCGAGGGATTTGATTGCAGGGGAATTGTTCGGTTATGCACCGGGAGCCTTTACCGGCGCATCATCTCATGGGAAAATGGGAAAGTTTGAAGCAGCGAGTGGAGGCACGCTGTTTTTAGATGAGATAGGTGAACTTTCGTTAGAGGCTCAGGCATATTTGCTCAGGGTGCTGGAAGAAAAAGAAATTGTCCGCTTAGGGAGCAACAAGCCTGTATCTATCGATGTAAGGGTTATTTCAGCTACTAACCGCGACCTTTTGCAGCTCATTCGAGAGGGGCGTTTTCGCGAGGATTTATATTTCCGCCTGAACGTGATCGAAATAAATGTTCCTCCGCTGCGCGAGCGCATTGAAGATTTGCCTGACCTGATTGCCCATTTCATGTCTAAATATGGAATGAATGGGAGGGCTATAAGGAAAGAAACGATACAGGCCCTTTCGCTTTATCCGTGGCCGGGTAATATACGTGAGCTTAGGAATGTGGTCCAAAGAGCTGTAACTATGGGATGGGACGTGGAGGAAACTTTATTAAAATATGTAGAACCATACATAAGAGATGCTGCACCTGCCTGTGGGCAGAAAAAACCGCTGGAAATAGACCCGATTATTCAGGCTTTGCAGGATTATGATGGAAATGTTACTCAGGCAGCCCGCAAACTTGGAGTGGCTCGCAGTACCATCTACCGTCATCTTAAGAAGAATAAGGTTAAGTTTAACCGTAACATTGAGCATGAGTATAATTAATCAGCAGACATATTGACAAAATAACTCTGTTTACTTGGCACCGGAATGCGGGTGAATACAATGGATAAATCCAAAGGCGGTTGTAATACTAGATAACCGTCTTTGGATTATAATAAACCTTGAAAAACAAATATTATATCTCATGTATATCAATTATCTCCATCATAGATTCAAAATCATCGGAGTAGACATTTCCATCTGCGTATTCTATTTCTCCCACCTGGTTGTCGTAGGGGTCGGAACGCAGGAATGCCTTTTTCGGCGTAAATTCCTGCTGAAATTCGGAGTTAGCTGGCATTCTGAAGGGGTCGATGTTTCCAAAATAGAAATCCCACACCTCACTACTGCCCTTTCTCAGCGCGCCTGCGCCGAAGGACGGATCTGCATACAGCCAGCCGTAGGGCTCTACATAAAATTGGGCCCAGTCGTGGCAGCCGATACGGTGGGGGTTGACATAGAGGCCCGACTGCCATTTTGCGGGGACGCCGGCAATCCTGCACAGAGTTATGAAAAGCAGGGCTTGGACGCCGCAGTCGCCCTTTAGATTCAGTGCTGCATATTCGGAGATATTTAGTATTGTGGAATACGACCTTACATAAGAATATTTTACATTTAAGGTTATATAATCGTATATCATTCTTGCTTTTTTCAGAGGATTTTTTTCGCATCCCACAATTTTGGCTGCAAGGTTTTTTAGATATGGCGTAAAGGCAATATGCGGCAGCAGTTCATCGGTATAAAAATCTGGCTGGAGAGCTTTTACTTCATTGTAGTCTAACTTGGTATAGCTCACATGGTTTTCATACGAATATTCCACGGTGAATACATCGCCGCCTTTAAGATTTTCTTCAAAATAAACTGTCCTTGCCGGATGGTATTCGGGGGAAATAAAGGCGGGTTCGTGGGATGTACTTAATATTTTGATATTTTTAATTCCTTTTTCGGCGGTGGGTATGGGAAGGTAAACTCTGACGGTTTCCCCTACCCTTTCGGCTTCTTTTTTAAGTTTTACGCCAGTTTTTACATGTATGTAATATGATTTTTGACCTTGTTCAATGATATTTTTAACGGTGGCATTCAGGATGTCCGATTCTTTATCGGAGTTTTCGTCGGAATTAATCAGCCGGCCCTTAATTTTCGGCAGGGTCTTTTTTATGTTTTCCAGAAATCTCCGGTGGAACATCAATTTGCCGTTTACAAAAGCCCAGTCGGCATACCCTTCGTCTTTTAAAGATTCCAGCTCTTCCCGGGTAAAGTCCTTTATTTCGGAAGCGGCAAGCTTTAAGGCTTCTTCAAATGGGTATATGTATTCAGTTTCGAGCCTTTTTAGCCTTTCCTTTTCAAAAATCAGCCTGTCTTTCAGCATATTTCCGATATTCTTTTTTAGTTTCAAGTCGATAAGCCTGCGGGCACCCTCAAAATCACCGTAAGTTACGAGGTTTTGGATGTCTTCCGGTAGATTTACAGCCAGTGACTCGATGTTGAGCACATTATCATCCTTTCTATTTATAATTTGTTTGCCGGATTTATTAAAAAGTTTTAATTGGTTTATTCTACATAAAGGAATATTTTCCTGCATAAAAATATATATAAGGCATAGTTATACATGTGTATAAAATATTGTGCTCGGCATTTTAGAAGTTGCTGCTATTGTGCTGGGATGGTTTTTCTGTTACAATTAATCAGCGGTGTGTGTATAAAAACATGTTTGGCTGTAATTTTTTGCTTTATGTAGTGAAAATACATTGCAGAAAAAAGTTTTAAAGACCGCTCGAGAAAATGAAAGGGGCAACATATGATACAAACAAAATTTGAAAATCTGGACATATCGAAGGAAATACAAAAAGCCATTGACGAAATGGGGTTTGAGGAGGCTACTCCCATTCAGGCTCAAGCCATACCGCATATTTACAATGGCGAGGACATCATAGGGCAGGCCCAAACCGGCACCGGCAAAACGGCAGCTTTTGGGATTCCACTGCTGGACAGGATAGACCCGGGGAATAAAAAAGTCCAGGCAGTCATCCTGACCCCTACCCGGGAACTTGCCATTCAGGTGTCTGAAGAATTGAAGGCACTTTCTAAATACAAGCAGGGCATTGATATTTTGCCTGTTTATGGCGGACAGCCTATAGAAAGGCAAATCAGGGCGTTACAAAAAGGTGTTCGTGTAATTATCGGCACTCCGGGCCGGGTCATAGACCACATGAGGCGGCGCACCTTAAAAATGAATCAGGTCAGGGTGGTAGTGCTGGATGAAGCGGACGAAATGCTGGATATGGGGTTCAGGGAGGATATAGAGAAAATTTTACAGGATATGCCCTGCGATAGGCAAACCCTCTTGTTTTCCGCTACAATGCCCGGGCCCATTATGGAATTGGCGAAGAAATATCAGAAAAACCCGAGATTTATTAAAGTGGTTCACAAAGAACTGACGGTTCCCAGCATCGAACAGTTTTACGTAGAAACCAAAGAAAAATCGAAATTGGAAGCCCTAACCCGTTTAATTGATTTTTATAATCCTAATCTGTCCTTGGTTTTTTGCAATACCAAAAAGAAAGTAGATGAGCTTTTACTGCAGCTTCAGGCCAGGGGATACTTGGCAGAGGGGCTCCATGGAGATTTATCCCAATCCCAGCGGGACAGGGCCATGGAAAAATTCAGGAACGGTTCCATAGATATACTGGTGGCTACAGATGTGGCTGCGAGAGGTCTCGATGTAAGTGGAGTAGATGCAGTTTTTAATTATGATATACCTCAAAACGAAGAATATTATGTGCACAGGATAGGCAGGACAGGCAGGGCTGGAAGGCAGGGGAGAGCTTTCAGCTTAGTGGTGGGAAGGGATATTTACAAATTGAGAGACATTCAAGAATACACTGGGACTAAAATTGTTCGAAAAGACATACCTTCCCTTTCTGATATAGAAGAGACTAGGGCGAATTCATTGCTGAAAAAAGTAAAAAAAGTTGTAGAGGAAGGCGGCTTAGGGAAATATATGGAATTGATAGAGAAATTGATAGAAGAGGAATATACTTCTATGGATTTGGCCGCTGCCCTCCTCAAGATGATGCTTGGAAAGGAGGAAAATGATAGTAAGGAAGAAGATTTTGAGAATCCAGGAGATGGCCGGGATATGGTGAGGCTTTTTATAAATATAGGCAGAAATCAAAAGATAAGACCAGGGGATATCGTTGGTACCATTGCAGGGGAAACGGGTATGCCGGGCGAGTTGATCGGTACCATTGATATATACGATAAATTCACTTTTGTGGAAGTGCCTAAAAGATACGCAAAAGATGTACTTTGCAACATGAAGAACAATCAGATAAAAGGCAGAAAAATCAACATTGAACATGCCAGGTAATATAATCTTGGAAAGTGGACTTAAAAAAGCGGGGAGCCGTATGTTGCTCCCCGCTTCGGGTATAGATTATCTATGCTTTTCCGTCACAGCCCAGCACGTTTTTAATTTTATGCCGCACCATTTCCTTTATGGCATCCCGGGCCACGCCCAGATATTTCCTCGGATCAAATTCTGATGGATTTTCTGCTAAATATTTCCTAACCGATGCGGTCATGGCAAGGCGTAAATCGGTATCTATATTTATCTTGCAAACTCCCATCCCCGCAGCTTTCTTGAGCATTTCTTCGGGGACTCCCTTTGCTCCGGGGATGCTTCCGCCGTACTGGTTGCAGGCCTCCACAAATTCCGGCAGGACACTTGAAGCTCCGTGGAGCACCAAAGGAAAACCGGGGAGCATTTTCGTCAATTTTTCCAGGCGTTCAAAATCCAGTTTCGGTTCGCCCTTGAACTTATATGCGCCGTGGCTGGTGCCGATGGCTACCGCCAGCGAGTCTACGCCGGTCCTTTCCACGAATTCCACGGCCTGGTCAGGGTCGGTGAAGGTGGCTTCCCTTTCGGAAACGTTTACATTGTCTTCTATACCTGCCAGTTTTCCGAGCTCTGCCTCAACTACCACGCCTCTTTCGTGAGCGTATTCCACGACTTTTTTGGTAATGGCTATATTTTCCTCAAAGGGGTGCTTGGAACCGTCGATCATGACCGAGGTGAAACCGTCGTCCACACAGGCTTTGCAGATTTCGAAATTTTCGCCGTGGTCCAGGTGCAGCACTATGGGAAGCCCCGTGTCTTCAACGGCTGCTTCCACCAGTTTCTTTAGGTATACGGGCTTTGCGTATTTTCTAGCGCCGGCCGATACCTGCAGGATTAATGGGGCTTTTTCTTCTTTTGCCGCTTCCACAATGCCCTGGATGATTTCCATATTGTTTACATTGAAGGCGCCCACGGCATACCCGCCTTCATAAGCTTTTCGAAACATTTCTTTGGATGTTACCAAAGGCATGACAAAACCTCCCAATTTTATTTTAAGACGCCAGTTATAAGTATATTACAAAAAACTTGAAAAGGAAAGATAAAAATAAAACAGTTTTAGCTCAATGAGTTTAAAAAAGATGAGAATATGGAAAGCCCTGTCTGAAACATCTTGCTGTCATTGCCAAATCCTATCCTCAAGTATCCAGGCATTTCAAAGCATTCTCCCGGCACCATGAGAAGGCCTTCTTTTTCAAAAAGTTTTTTACAGAGTTCTTCGGTGGTCATTGGAATATTTTTTATGCGGGGGAAGGTTAATACCCCAGCTCTGGGAGTAACATAGTCAAAGAAGTGGGAATGCTCTTTAAACCATTTTAAAAGTATTTCTAGATTCTGCCGGGCAATACCAAGGTTTCTGTCCATTACTTTTTCGATGTTTTTCAGGGCGAAAGCAGCCAGAAATTCGTTTATCGGGGAATTGCTGATAGTGGTGTAATCCTTCCAGCACCAGCATTGGTTGATCACGCCTTCAGGGGCTGCTATCCATCCCAAGCGCAATCCCGATAGACCATAGGCCTTAGACATGCTTCCTACGCTGATGGCTTTTTTACTCAAACTCCGCCCGTAAGGAGGCACTACGCCAGGCTCTAAAGTGAAATCGTGGTATACCTCGTCGCATAGCACCCAGAAGTTTCTTTCTTCAGCCCATGAAAGAATGGTTTTAAGCTGCTCTTCGGATATTACCGCACCGGTAGGGTTGTGAGGAATATTGAGAACAATCATTTTCGTATTATCGTCTATAAGGGCTTTGAGCTCTTGGATATCTGGTTCATATCCCTTTTCGATCCTCATGTTCCAGCGCTTAATTCGGGCACCCCGGGCTTCTGCTGTAGAATAAAGAGCTTGATAGGCCGGGAACTGAACGATGACTGTATCTCCGGGTTCCACCAGGGAGTTGGTTACGAGAAAATCCGCTTCAATAGCTCCAGTGGTGATGAGGATATTTTCTGGCCCGGTATCTTCGTAAAAAGACGAGATTATCTCCCGCAGGGATTGGCTGCCTGCGGTGGGATTATAGCTAATTTTTACGCGGAGCAGTTCATCCAGGACTTCAAATTTTTTCCCAAGGGACAGAAGTTCGTCAAGAGTGAAAGCCTTGGCATCGGTTTCTGCCAGATTGTAGAAAGCGCCGTGTTCATAGGAATTTATCCACCTTTCCACTCCGAAAGTCTTGATGTTCATATATATCAACCCCCCTGTCAGGTATGGCATGCACGGTTTTTAAAGAACTTGTATTCATATTTTAATTCATTATATGCCAAAATTAATGATTTCACAAGGATAAATTTTGCAAAACAGCTTCAATGCGCTTTAATCAATGTTTTTAAAAAATTGGCGCATATTTTTGCAAAAAGCAGGATTTTATAAAATTATGTCGAACGTAATTATAATAAAACAAAGTTTCATAATATGAATCATAATAATAAAGGGAGATGGTATGATGTTAAATCTGGAACACGTGGGGATATCTGCGCGAGATACAATAGCGCTGAAAGATTGGTATGTGAAGCTTTTTAATCTCAAGGTTGTATATGATAACAAAAAGGAAAAGCCCACTTACTTTCTCAAATTGCCGGATGGAGGCTTGCTCGAAATCTACCCTGCGCAAACCCCGGGGCAAAGTGCTGACAATGGGTGTCAAGGTATAAGGCACTTGGCTTTTGGCACAGACGATATCGAAAAGGAGTATGAAAATCTTGTGAAGAACAACGTAGAAATCGTGACCGAATTGAGCACGAATGCAAAGGGCATCAAAACCGTGTTTTTCAAAGATTTAGAGGGTAACATAATTCACTTTATACAAAGGCCTCAGCCCTTATGCTGATATATCTTATATGCCTTCTCCTGCCGTAGAAGCCGGCCCGGCAGGAGAAATTTTTTAATATATTTTGGCTTTTATTAGGTACTCTGACAGTAGAAAAGAGACTTTACGTATTATGAATAAAAATTTTTATTCAAAAAAAAGAAGGAATATTATAAAAAAAGTAGAATATAAATAATATAAAAATGAAACACAAATTAATATTTTTATAAATGTTCTCCGAGCCCATGAAAGCCGGGGAAGGTTTTATGGGCCGTTAGGGCATGCGGGAGTAATCCCCATACCTGCCGGTTTGCATCTGCTTTTAGCTTAAAAGTGGATGAACTTTTTTACTTAAATACAAAAATTAAAAGGAGGAGTGAAAGTTGAGCAAGATACTGACAATTTCTCCAGACAAATGCACCGGCTGCAGGAGCTGTGAACTCATATGCTCCTTCAGCAAGATGCAGGCGTTTAATCCCAAAAGTTCGCGGGTTTCGGTGCTGGCCTTTGAGGATATGGCGGTATCGGTGCCCATCATGTGCATGCAGTGCGAAGAACCCTCCTGCATGAAGGTGTGCCCGGTATCGGCAATATCGAAGACGCCAGAGGGCACAGTGTTCATTGACGGTGACAAGTGTATAGGGTGCAAAATGTGCGTAAGCGCTTGTCCTCTTGGCAATATCAGTTTCAGCACTGTGGAGGGAAAGATTGTAAAATGCGACCTGTGCGAGGGTGATCCAAAATGTGCAAAATACTGCCCGTCAGGGGCTATTCAGTACAAAGAGGCAACTCCATCAAATCTATCCCGAAGAAAGCTTATTGCTGAAAAATTCAAGGAGTTATTTGGGGAGGTGACTCAATAATGTTCGGATGGACTGGCACTGTACTCAGGGTGAATTTAAGTGATGGCACAATAAAAAAGGAGGCTATTAACTCGAAGGACGCCACCCTCTATCTTGGTGCCAGAGGATTGGCCACAAAGATAATGATGAATGAAGTGGATCCGAAGGTTGACCCGTTGAGCCCGGAAAACAAACTCATTTTCATGACCGGTCCTCTTACGGGAACTTTTGCGCCTACTTCAGGCAGGTATGTGGTGGTGTCTAAAGCGCCTCTTACAGGTACCATCGGGTCATCCAATTCCGGAGGCCACTTCGGGCCTGAGCTGAAGTTTGCAGGATACGACGGAATTATCTTTGAGGGAAAATCAGAAAAGCCTGTATACCTCTGGATAGATGATGACCGCGTAGAATTGAGAAGCGCAGAACACCTGTGGGGCAAAAATGTTTTTGAAACCACTGATGAGATTTTAAAGGAAACTGCAGAGGATGCCAGGGTTGCTTGTATAGGCCCTGCCGGGGAAAAATTGGTGCTCTTTGCCACTGTAATGAACGACAAGCACAGAGCAGCAGGCAGATCCGGTATGGGAACGGTCATGGGTTCCAAAAACCTTAAAGCAGTGGCTGTAAAGGGCTCTAAGTCGGTAGAGGTAGCTAAGCCCGACGCTTTTTTAGAAGCCTGCGAGGATGCCAGAAAGAAAATAAAGGAGCATCCGGTGACCGGAACGGGTTTGCCCACATATGGGACCGAGATCTTGGTAAATGTAGTGAATCAAGTAGGAGCCCTTCCCACCAGGAACTGGAGAGATGGAGGCGTATTTGAATACGCAGAGGATATCAGCGGTGAAGCGCTGCGGGAAAAATACCTTGTGAAGAATAAAGCATGTTTCGGATGCCCCATAGGTTGCGGCAGGGTTACCAGGATACCCGAAGGCCGGTTTAAAGGATTCGGCGAGGGGCCGGAATATGAGCCTGGTTGGGCATATGGAGCCAGCTGCGGTGTAAGAGACCTGGCTGCTATATGCAAAGCCAACTTTATCTGTAATGAGCTGGGCCTAGACCCTATTACAATGGGTTCCACAATAGCATGCGCCATGGAGCTGTACGAAAGGGGAATCATTTCCCGGGAAATCGCCGGAATGGACTTAGTATTCGGAAATGCGGATGCCATAGTGGAGCTTACCAGAATGACGGGTATGCGTGAAGGATTTGGCGATAAACTGGCGTTGGGGTCCTACAGGATGGCGGAAAGCTTCGGGCATCCAGAGCTTTCCATGTCGGTAAAGAAACAGGAAATGCCCGCCTACGACGGCAGAGGAGCCCAGGGAATGGGCCTTGAGTATGCCACCTCCAACAGGGGAGGTTGCCATGTAAGAGGCTATATGACTTCGCCAGAGATTTTGGGGATACCCGAGAAGCTGGATCCCCTGGTGACTACTGATAAAGCGGCGTGGCTAAAGACTTTCCAGGATTTGACCGCAGTAGTGGATTCTTCGGGTATTTGCCTTTTCACAACTTTTGCCATAGGGCTTGCGGAAATTTCATCCATGCTGAGGGCAGCAGTGGGCTGGGACATTTCCGATGAAGAGGTATTAAAAGCAGGAGAAAGAATTTGGAACGTGGAAAGATTATTCAACATTGCTGCAGGCTTTACACCCCAGGACGACACTCTGCCGCTCAGGCTTTTGAAAGAGCCTCTGCCTTCAGGACCGGCGAAGGGCAAAGTGGTGGAGCTGGACAAAATGCTTCCCGAATACTACAAGGTGCGCGGCTGGAACGAAGAAGGCATTCCCACTGAAGACAAAAAGGCTGAACTTTCAATCTGAATCCATATAAACTGGCTGGGGCTCAGAAGCAATAGTTTGATATTTGGGCCCCTGCCGCTCAGAAAATACGAATTTTAGGTTCGGGTACCTCTTCAAATGGAGGATAACAGCATGAAGGTTAAATTTTTCGGCAATATAAGAGATATAACAGGAACAAAGGAAATCCAAATCAATGGCGCGGCAAGCCTGAGGCAGCTGTTGCAACAGCTCTGCGATAAATACGGCAAAACCTTCAATGAAAAAGTATACAAGGACAATAACATAACGGGCGAGGTTATTATCCTTGTAAACGGTAGAAATGTATATTTTACGGGCGGGATTGAAACCGCTCTGTCTAAAGATGACGAAGTATCTATATTTCCTATAGTGGCAGGAGGATAATCTCATGGAACTGAAGGATTTTTCCTATGCAAGAACCATATTGGAACAGTATCCACCGGAACGCCGTTTCCTGCTGGCAATACTGCAGGATATACAGAAGCATTATAACTATATACCCAGGCCTATCCTCGAAATGCTCAGGGATTATCTAGACGTCCCTTTGAGCAAGCTTTACAGCGTAGCCACGTTTTACAAGGCTTTAAGCTTGAAGCCCAAGGGCAGGTATGTTATCAAAGTATGTGACGGTACTGCGTGTCACTTGAAGTCCTCTCAAAGCATCATCGATGAAATAAAAAAAGTTCTGAAAATCGTCCCCGGAAGCACCACCGGGGACGGCAAATTTTCATTGGAGACTGTTAATTGCCTCGGTTCTTGTGCTGTTTCACCGGTTATGGTAATAAATGACAGGTTTTACGGCAGGGTTACGCCGTCCAGGGTAAGGGAAATCCTGGAGGAATACGGGAGGCTTGAAAATGAGCAAACATGGAAATAGAACCATTCTGGTATGCTGCGGCCCGGGGTGTCTTTCTAACCACAGCATGGATGTTTACGAAGAGCTGAAAGCGAGGATTAGTCAGGCTAAAATAAAAGCTGAAGTAAAAACAGAGGTAAAGGCCACCGGATGCCATGGGCTCTGTGAAAAAGGGCCTCTGGTAAGGATTGAGCCTGACGACATTTTTTACACCGGCGTAAAAGTTTCCGATGTGCCGGAGATAGTAGAAAAAACCCTTTTGAACCATCAGGTCGTTGAGAAGCTCCTTTATCATGAGCCTTCTGTGGGCAGAAAAGTGATTTCGCCGAAACAAACCAGATTTTATAAAAAGCAGATGAAATTGGCGTTGCGAAACGTAGGCGAGATTGACCCTTCCAGCATAGAAGATTATATCCATAGGGGCGGTTATAAGGCGCTGGGCAGGGTATTATCCGAACTCAGCCCGGATGAAGTCATCACAGAGATAGAAAAGTCGGGCCTTCGGGGCAGAGGAGGGGCAGGATTTCCTACCGGCTGGAAATGGCGGCAGTGCGCCCGCATGCAATATTATCCCAAATATGTGATATGCAACGGAGACGAAGGTGACCCGGGGGCTTTTATGGACAGGTGTATAATGGAAGGGGACCCGCACAGCGTCATCGAAGGAATGGTGATCGGTGCATATGCGGTAGGTTCTCACGAGGGTTTTATTTATATAAGAGATGAATATTTTCTTGCCATCCGCAACATGTCCCATGCTATTGAGCAGGCGCGCGATAAAGGATTTTTAGGGAAAAATATTCTGGGCTCGAATTTTGATTTTGACGTGCAGATAGTAAGAGGCGGAGGGGCTTTTGTGTGCGGGGAATCTACCGCTCTCATGGCTTCAATAGAAGGAAAGGTGGGAGAACCTAGGGCAAAATATATTCGCTCAGTAGAAAGGGGGCTGTGGGGGAAACCCACAGTGTTGAACAATGTGGAAACCTGGGCCAATGTTCCCGTGATAATGGACAGGGGGGCCGAATGGTTCAGCTCCATAGGTACTGAAAATAGCAAGGGGACTAAAGTGTTTTCACTGGTGGGCAAAGTGCAAAATACCGGCCTCATCGAGGTCCCCATGGGAATGACCCTGAGGGAAATTATTTTTGATATCGGAGGAGGAATAGCAGGCGGCAGGAAGTTTAAAGCTGTCCAGACCGGTGGGCCTTCTGGAGGATGCATACCGGAAAGCCTAATTGACCTTCCGGTGGATTTTGACTCACTGAATAACGCTGGTTCCATGATGGGGTCTGGCGGTATGATAGTAATGGACGACCGGACTTGCATGGTGGATGTGGCAAGATTCTATCTGACTTTTTTGTCGGAAGAATCCTGCGGCAAGTGTGTGCCCTGCCGGGAAGGTATTCGAAGGATGCTGGAAATATTGAACGAAATATGTGAAGGTCGTGGGCAGCCGGATGATTTGGATACACTTGCAGAATTAGGAGAAATGCTAAAGGAAGCTTCTTTATGCGGGCTGGGCAAGTCAGCTCCCAATCCGGTGCTGACAACCCTGAGGTATTTCAAAGATGAATACCTGGCCCATGTGAATGAAAAAACATGCCCTGCCGGTGTGTGCAAAAATCTTACAGTATATTATATCGATGAATCCCAGTGCAAAGGGTGTGGGCTTTGCCAGAAAAACTGTCCGTCGCACGCTGTTGAGGGGCAGCGGGGGCAACCCTTTGCCATTGATGAAACAAAATGCATCAAATGCGGAAGCTGTATGGATGTCTGCAGATTTGGCGCGGTTAGGATTAGAGGGAGGGATAAATCATGGAAATAATCATAGACGGCAAAAAATGCGAGGCCCAATACGGAGAGTATCTCCTGGACATTGCCAGGAAAAACGGCATCCATATCCCCACCCTTTGCCATTCTGACGCCCTTCCTGGTCAGGCCACCTGCCGACTTTGTATAGTGGAGGTGGTAGAAGGCAGCCGAAGAAGAGTCGTCACTTCGTGCGTGTTTCCCGTCACGAGAGAAGTGGAAGTTTTCACCAACTCCGAAAAAATCCGGCGCATGAGGAAAAATATAATACGGCTACTTTCAGCCCGGGCGCCGAAAAACGAATTTATCCAAAAGCTTCGAGAAGAGTACGGCCTATTGCAGGAGACCAGATTTGCGGTGGATGAGAAAGAAAACTGCATTCTGTGCGGCCTGTGTGTCCGCGCCTGCGAAGAGATGGGTATATTTGCCATCTCTACTGTGAACCGCGGTATTGAAAAGAAAGTATCCACACCTTTTGACGAAGCTTCAGACGTATGCATCGGGTGCGGCGCGTGTGCCTTCGTATGCCCAACAAGGGCCATAAACATAATGGATGAAAATGGTGTAAGGCATTTGTGGAATAAGGAGTTTCAACTCGTAAAGTGCCAAAAATGCGGCGAGTATTTTACCACCCGGGAGCATCAGGAATACATGAAGCAAAAATTTGGAGAGGATAATAATTATACGCTCTGCGAAAAATGCAGGAAAAAGGCAGCCGGAGAGAAAATGGCAGAATGCTATCGAATATAAGACCTTTTAAGGTCTTTTTTTATACCCGTTTTACATGGATGCTGATGTCAACACCAAGAAATTGTCTTTTCAAAAAAGGAATTCTTATTCCTATAGCGAAAGTTATTTCATGAAAAAAGATTGCTCAGATTATAACCGTAAAGGAAGGGAGAGCCAATTTATGGACAAGCGGAGTGGTGTAAAGAATTTTTTAAAAAGTTACGGTATGGATTACGAAACCATAGATATGGAACAAAGCTGTAGAACTTTTATGGAGGAGATGGAAAGGGGCCTTGAAGGCCAGAATAGTTCCCTAAAAATGCTGCCCACATATATAACAATGGATGGCGAGATACCGTTAGAAGAGCCGGTAATAGTGATGGATGCAGGCGGAACCAACTTTAGAATGGCTGTTATCCGTTTTAACAAAGATAAAAAGCCGGTTATGGAAGATTACAGATTATACCCTATGCCTGGAACTCGAGGAGAAATACCAAAAGAACAATTTTTTACAACTATTGCTGGATATATTGAACCATTGTTGAATAAGAGCCGTAAAATAGGTTTTTGTTTCTCGTATCCGGCTGAAATGCTCCCTAACAAAGATGGAAGGCTGCTACAGTTGAGTAAGGAAGTTAGAGTTAGGGATTTGATAGGAGAGGTTATAGGCGAAAACCTTCTGAAAACAGCGAAAATCATGGGATGCAATATAGGGGATAAAAAAATTGTGCTGCTCAACGATACAGTGGCCACATTGCTGGGAGGCAGAGCAGCCTATCCGGATAGGGTGTTTGAAAGTTATATAGGTTTTATTCTGGGAACAGGGACAAATACATGCTATACCGAGAAAAACTGCAATATAAAAAAAGCCCCGGATTTATTGTGCCGGGATGGCTGTACCATAGTAAACATAGAGTCAGGGGGATATGATAAAATACCGCAAGGCTTGATAGATAAAGAATTTGACAATGAAACTGCCAACCCCGGTGCATACAAATTCGAAAAGATGGTGGCAGGCAAATATCTGGGCGGCCTCCTGCTGAAAGTCATAAAAAAGGCCGCTGAAGACGGATTATTCTCATCGGAGTTTACTCGCAGGATTAATTCTGCTGTTAATATCGATACAAAACATATTAATGAGTTTTTGTATTATCCCTATTCTGAAAATGTGCTTTCAAAATGCTGCTCTGAAGAAGAGGATTATCTGACTTTGTTCTATATCATAGATGCCGTTATGGAAAGGGCGGCAAAGCTTGCAGCAATAAACTTGTCTTCGATAATACTCAAAACTGGAAAGGGGAAAAACCCGTGTAAACCGGTGTGCATAACAGCTGAAGGCACCACTTTTTATAAATTTAAAATGTTTAAATCCAAACTCGAATATTACATCAAAATATTTTTAAATGATAATAAACAAGCTTACTGTGAATTTGTAAAAGCTGAAAACGCTACGCTGGTGGGAGCTGCCATAGCAGCACTTATGAGTTAAAAAAATTATATTTGATTGACAGGAAATTTAGATGATCACGTCGAAGATAATATAGTCATACTGATTTTAGGGTTTATTCCGAGGCGCTCGAGCAGAGCCCAGGGCAGGCAAAAACTGAAGAATGCTAAAATATATAGAACTGCCGATGGAGGTATAAAGATGAGAAAATATGGAAGAATAATAATTCTTACAGCAGCTGTTTTGTCGTTTGCTTTTTATGCACTGGCGGTTAAAGCCGATGTCGGCGCACCAGGTTCAGAGAGCGACCCACTTGTGACAAAAAGTTATGTAGAAAAACTCATTATGAACATGAAACAGTACGTGGATGCGAAGGCCTCGGGTCCCGACAACCTTGAGGTGGTCAATCTCAAGAAAGGAGAAAGCATAACTGGAGCCCAGGGCACGGAAATCATCCTAAGAAGCGGTCAGGCAGTAGTGATCGACAGTGCCGGTGGCGGTTTATCGGACTTGACAGGAGGAAAAGATTTAAAAAAGGGTGAAAAGATTCTTCCGAACCATCTCATATTGGTACCGAGGGACGACGGTCGAGGGCTTAAAGCCCAGAGCGATGCAGTCTTGCTGGTGAGGGGCAATTACACCATTGCAAGATAACTTTACTTTCGTTTGCAGTAATGTTACACTTTCTTTAGTAAATTTTCTCGAGAGAGAGGCTTTATTGATGGAGAGGCTTACGGTACTGCTGGCCTTAATGGCGCTGGATGCCGGCGGAGCTGAAACTCATGCCGTTTCTTTGGCTCAACAATTGAAAAAACGTGGCATTCGCGTGCTCATAGCTTCTCATGGCGGAAAGTTAACAGCAGAGCTTGAAAAAAGCGGCATTGACCATTTCACTCTGCCTCTGCATAGCAAAACACCTGCGAGCCTGATTTATTCTGCCATGGGTCTTTCCGGTATTGTAAAAAAATATGGTGTGGATATAATTCACGCCCATGCACGAATACCTGCATGGGTATCACAATGGGTTACATACTATACGGGGTGCCCTTACATTACCACTTCTCACGGCATATATTCTACCAACTGGGGAATGGGCTTTCTGACCACTTGGGGTCGGAGGGTTATTGCTGTGAGCGAAGATGTAAAGGCACATCTTGTGAAAAATTTTAAGGTGGATGCCGGCAAAATCTCTATTATACCCAACGGAATAGATATGGAAAAGTTTAATCCAAGCGTAGATTCTGCCGCAGTTGCTAAAGATTTAGGAATAGGGCCTGAGGATTACATAATCGTATACGTCAGCAGGCTCATGGGGGCGAGGGGAGAGATAGCCCTCAGATTGATTGAAGCTCTTCCTGAGATTCAAAAAGATTTTTCATCAGTAAAGCTGATAGTGGTGGGAGATGGAGACAGGTATGAAGTCATCAGCTCCATGGCGGAAAAGTACAACAGCAGCGCCGGGGGCAAGAAAGTTGTGCTCACCGGAGCCCGGCTGGATACCCCTTGTCTGATGAATCTGGCCGACGTTGCGGTGGGAGTTGGAAGAGTTGCATTGGAAGCCATGGCAATGGAAAAACCGGTGATAATTGCTGGGGAAGCCGGGTTTTCTGGCATATTGACGCCGGAAAATTTTGAGGGGGCCATGAAACACAATTTTAGCGGCAGGGGTTCTGAACGAAAAACCGAGGCTTCCTTATTGGCGAAGTCGATAAAACAGCTTCTATCAAATGATGAAGAATGCCGCAGGTTGGGTAAGTTTGGAAGGCAGGCTGTGAGAAAATATTTTTCTATTGAGGTTATGACCGATAAAATAATGGAAGTTTACCATCAGGTTTTAGAGGAGGAAAATCATGGTATTAATCGATGATAAGGGCAAGATTTTCGGGATTATTAACATTATCGATTTATTGGTAATTTTACTGATTGTGGGTGTGGTGGGCAGATATGCTGTGAAATCATCCATCAAACTCGCCGGGGTCCAGACGAGAAATATACAGCTGACGTTGTTGGTAAAGGATGTAAGAGAGGCCACCTCTAGTGTAATGAAAAAGGGAGATGTTGTCAGGGAAGCCAGGACAAACCTTGTGTTGGGAAAAGTGACAGGTGTTGAAGTGAAACCTGCTGATACCCTGGTGAATACCGCCGATGGACGGGTGGTGAATTATCCAAACCCAATACTGAAGGATGTGTATATAACTGTGGTGGGCACCGGGACTGCCGGAGAAAATGCCATTGTAGTGGGCAACAGTGAAGTCCGCATAGGCACACAGCTCAATATAAAAACTAATATCTATGCGGTTATCACCACAGTAATGGGTATAAAGGTGCTTGATTAATATAATTAAATTTGATGGGGAGTTTTCTACCGTGGAAACGATAGAACGTTGGTTCAAAGGGAGCTTGGCAATAAAAATACTGAGCTTGATTTCAAATTCAAAAGTATATGAAGGAAGTTTTTTTTGCAATTTTTTAGTTCTGATTTTAAGAAACATGTCAAATGTGATGGGCGGGAGCTTTTTTAAGTTCCTATCACTAGGAAATCATTGGGAAAAGTCCGCTATAGACGATAGCAGGTTTATAAGGTGGATATCTGCAGCAGCCCCTTTGTATATAAAAGGCATAAATCTTATAAACCGGACGATAAGAGCCAGCCTTTTATTCCAGGTCGCTTGGAGATTCAAAAGCATTTTTATAGAAAGGCCCCTGAAAGTTACGGGATACATCACGTTTTTTGCTCTGTTTTCTTCGACGGCACTGAAGGCTCTTTTTTCCAGTTTTACTTTGAAAGCACTGGTTTTTCGATTCGCATTGATGGCTGTGTCGTTTGCTTTAACTTTTTTAAACACACCTCTTGATTTGCTCTTGAGCAAAAGCGCATTAGCAAAGTTTATATGCTTTGCTGCATATGAAAGCGATAAAGTCATTTGTAAAATCGGCTCTCCGCATAAGAATATTGCTCTTGACAAAACTGTTCGGTTTCTGCTGGCGGCTGCTGGAATTATAATCGGTTCGTTCTATTATTTTCTACCTTTAACTACTTTTATAAAGCTATTCGGGCTTATATTTTTATCCGTGCTCATATACATCAAGCCCATGTGGGGGCTATATATTGCAATATTCATACTGCCTCTTGCATCCACCGTATACAGTGTGGCAGTCATAGGCTTGGTGTTTGCAAGCCTTATGCTGAATAGGGATAATTTCAACCTGGATGTGCCTTCAGCTATAGTGCCTGCCCTCGCATTTGTTATTGTGGCAGCACTGGCGGCGGTATTTTCTGTGATAAGGGGTGACAGCCTAAAAACTCTCCCCCTATATGCAGCGTATTTTATGGTGTTTTATTCATCTGCGATTTTGTTGAAAGACAAGGCGATATTGAAGACAGCGCTTTTATTTCAGATATTGTCGGCTCTATTGCTTTCGTTATACGGCATTTATCAGTACTTTTTCATCAAAATACCCACAGCCATAGCATGGGTGGATGTAAAGCAATTTCCGGAACTTTCCACCAGAGTCTATGCTACTCTGGAAAACCCAAATGTATTGGCGGAATATCTGGCCCTGTCGATACCGGTGGTTTTGGGAGTATTGATGGGGAGCAAAAGTGCCATTCGAAAATTGATTTTTTTTATAATACTTATAGTGCTTTTAATTTGCCTGGTGCTTACCTTTTCCAGAGGAGCATGGTTGGGACTTGCTCTTGCCCTGGTGGTATTTGCTGCTTTAAAAGAGCCGAGGCTCTTGGTATGGCTGATTTTATTGGGTTTCATATCCCCACTTTTCATGCCATCTGTGGTTATAAACCGGGTGGCCAGTATAGGCAGTCTGGAGGACAGCTCCAATGCTTTCCGGGTTACCATTTGGATTGCGGCAATCAGAATGATAAAGGATTACTGGATTACCGGCGTAGGCCTGGGCCTTACGGCATTTTCCAGAGTATATAGGGATTATATGATAGCCGGAACGCCAGCCCTTCATGCCCATAATCTTTATCTGGAAATAGGTATTGAAATGGGCATAGCAGGACTTTTGACATTTATCTGGATGATAATTGCCAGCTTCTCCAGTGCGATGAATTGCATTAAAAATGACAATTGGCATTCTTTTGTACTAGCGGGAGTTGTTGCAGCTCTCGCAGGCCACCTTTTACACGGCATGTTTGACTATGTATGGTTCAGCCCCAGGATTGTAATGGAATTCTGGATGTTCCTTGGCATGATGTCAGCACTGCCTTCGAAAGAAGAAGCTTTGAACAAGGGAGAAATGGTATGAAAAAAGTGCTCCATATCCTTACTGATACGAATATAGGCGGCGCTGGAAGATATTTTTTAAACCTTGTTTCTGCATGGAATTTTAAACGTTATGAATTGATGGCAGCCTGCCCTGCTGGAGGAAAGTTGGAAAGTCAGTTGCGAAAAGCAGGTATAAAAGTCTTTGCTATTTCCGGCGGGGAAAGTTCAATGAAACTGACGCATATTAAGGAAATAAGAGACATTATTTTAGCAGAAAAAGTTGATATTGTGCACACCCATGCCAGTTTTGCAGGTCGCATAGCCGGAAGGCTTTCTGGATGCAAAGTAGTGTTGACGCGCCATGGCCTTGGAACAGGAAGAAGCGGTATGGTAAAACGGGTAGCCACTTCAATTATTTCTAGAATTTTTACGGACTGTATCATAGCTATTTCCCGAGCGGTAAAAATAAATCTCATTGAAAGCGGTGTTCCTGCGGATATGATAAAAATAGTATACAACGGTATAGACCTGTCGAAATTCAACGGTGTTAAACCCAGATTAAAAAGGGAGTTGGGCCTTGGGGACGGTCCGATAATCGGAATAGTCGCCAGGCTGGTACCCGAAAAAGGTTACGAGTACGCCCTTTTTTCCATGGCCAGGGTTTTGAAACGCTTTCCCAATGCTCTAATGGTCATAGTGGGTGACGGACCGCTGAGGCAAAAACTAAAGGATATGGTTGATGAACTACAAATAATGCGCAATGTGATTTTTTTGGGTTACCAAGAGAATGTTGAAGGCCTGGTGGCCGACTTTGATGTGTTTATACTCCCCTCGGTCAGCGAAGGCATGGGCCTTGCGTTGCTGGAAGCCATGGCTCTGGGGAAGCCGGTGGTGGCTACGGAAGCCGGCGGGATTCCCGAAGTGGTAAAAAACGGCGTGAACGGGCTATTGGTGCCGCCAAAAGATGAGGGTTCTTTGGCAGAGGCCATAATAACTATATTGACTTCTGGGCAGAAGGCTTTTTCGCTGGGCCAGGCTGCAAAGACCACCGTCTTTGAGAAATTTTCTGCCAAAACCATGGCTGAAAAGACTATGGAGATATATGATAAAATATTTTTGCAAGACGGAAGAATAATAACAGGAGAAGTATAGATGAAAACATTACAAAGAGCGCTGGCTGGTCTGCTTGTTATAGCTGCTTTTTTATCTACATATTTGCTGTCTATAAAGATTTCTGCTGAGGCAAGGGCAAAAACTGTGGAGATTTCCGTGCCTGCCAGGGAAGTTTCTATGCTGGCGACAGCGGTCCATAAAAACCCGGTAGATGTGCTGAAAGAGTTGAAAGAGTCAGGCCTTACAAGTCTTGCGGTGGAAGAGACTACAGTAAAGGACCTGCAGAACAGCGGCAGGATATTGATTTTGAGCGGATGGCAGGTACTTGATCATGAAAGATTTCTCGGAGTGGATTCTCAATTCCTTCAGGGCTGGCTTTCGAGAAAGGATTTCAATCCTAAAAGCTATTATGTGTTTACAAAAGATGTAGATATTTTTAATAAGCTGTTTTCCTTTATGAGAGCCCGGGGCTATGAGATTAAATCCTATACAGATCGAAATCTTTACATCATTCAGGAGGTAAAGGGCACCGGAGGATTTTCGTCCATAGGAATGGGTTTTGACCAAAAACTTCTGGACATGGCTGAGGCTATGGGTCTTAGCACGATAGTAATGGTTAAGGGTCTGAAACAAAAAACCCCCATTGAGATGAACAGTTTAAAAACTCAGCTTGCGAGCAGGAATATTTCAATATTGATTTCCCAGGGCAATGAAGCTCCTTCAAACACGGAAAGCGCGCGTATCTTGAGAAATTATATGGCTTCTTACGGAATAAAGCTGGGATTTGATGAATTCTACGAGTCAGAGCAGCTCAAAGAAGCAATAGAAAAACTTGATTATTCTGCCGTAAGGGTGTACAACCGTCCACCGCATAAATGGATGGATGAATATCTCCTGGCAGTGAGGGACAGGAATGACAGGCTATTGTACCTGCACCTTTTTCTGTCAGGGCATAAAGACATATTGGCATATGACAAGGAGCATATCGCTCAAATCAGGGATATGATCGTATCCAATGGCTTTAAGCTAGCGGTTTATCCTGATAGGGCCGCTGGTTTCACGCCCTTTGCGGCGAACAAACTGTTTTCAATCCTTTCTGCTCTGGGAATCTTATGGGTTTTGGAGAAAATCATGAAGATGGCAGAGTTAAATCAAGCCTTTTCTTTAAAAATGATTCTGATATTTTCTGCGCTGTTGATAGGGCTTGCAATTTGGGATTTTACGTTGTTTAGGGATATTGCAGGATTGCTGGCGGCAGTGAGCTTTCCCGTTCTGGGAATATACGCGGAAATGAAAAGGGAAAACCCGCCTGCTGATAAAGGCTTTTGTCGTGCGTGGTGTATTGCCATATACGGATTTTTGCGGGCTTCTGCCCTTACTTTAATAGGTGCTGCAGTTCTGTGGGGGATTTATGGCGGTATCGGTTCATTATTAGGCTTGGAGAAATTTCGCGGTATAAAGGCGTTATATATTTTATCATATGGAATTATTTTTATTCTCTATTTAAGGGAAAATTACAGCGGATTATCTTTGAAAAAGCCCATCCTGTCTATTTGGAACATGATTTTTATGGCAATATTTGGCATAATGCTTTTTGTGCTTATTAACCGAACAGGAAATTTTTCAGTCATACCCATACCCAAATGGGAACTTTCTTTCCGCATATGGCTGGAAAATACGCTCTGGGTAAGGCCCCGCACGAAGGAATTCCTTCTGGGGTTCCCTGCGCTGATAGTAGCTGGAGGATTGGGCGCCATGGGGTATAATAAATGGGCAGGCTGGCTTTACATGGTGGCGCTGGTGGGGGAAGTTTCCATGATGAATACCTTCAGCCATTTTCATGTAGCAGCCCTGGTATCCGTAATCAGGTCTCTGGAGGGGATGGTTTTGGGAGCCATTCTTGGGTCTGCGGTGCTGGGAGGTTTCTATCTATATGAAAAAAGGAGAAAAGGATACCATGCATAAGGTGCTGGTCTCAGGGTATTACGGCTTTGGAAATACCGGCGATGAGGCTATATTGGCAGCTATTGTGGAATCCCTGAAAAAATTGAATAATAATATAGAGATTACCGCCCTCTCCGCTGATCCTGATATGACCAGAAAACTCCACGGCATATCCGCGGTAAAAAGGACTAGCCCTTTAAATATTTTAAAGGAAATAACTAGGTCCGATCTGGTAATAAGCGGAGGCGGGGGGCTGCTTCAGGATGTTACCAGTTCAAGGTCTATCCCTTATTACCTTTTCATAGTTTATATGGCAAAAAAGATGGGGAAAAAAGTAATGTTCTATGCCAATGGCGTAGGGCCGGTCTACCGCGAAATAAATAAGCGGATGATAAAATTGGTAGGAAACACGGTAGACCTCATTACAGTGCGAGATAATGCTTCAAAAGAGCAATTGGAAAACCTAGGAGTAAGAAAGCCTCCGCTGCTGGTAACGGCTGACCCGGCATTTGTCCTTGAACCTGTAAAGGATGAAAAAGGTTTTTCAATTCTGAGGGAGAATAAAATTATGCTGGATGATGCCCGAATTAAAGTAGGGATTTCACTGAGGCCATGGAATCTTGGCAGGGGTCGCGAGATAATAGCCAAGGCCTGTGATTATATGGCAAAGACTTTCAGTGCCGATATAGTTTTTCTGCCCATGCAGTTTCCCAAGGATTATAATGAATCTCTTGAAGTTATGAAACTCATGAAGCAAGAGGCGCATGTGCTGGAAAAACCTATGGGCCCCAGGGAACTGCTGTGGGTCAGCGGAAAAATGGACCTCATCTTCGGCATGAGGCTTCATGCGTTGATATTTGGTGCCATGATGGGGGTTCCCCTGTTGGGATTGATATACGACCCGAAGGTGGAACATTTTCTGGATATGGTAAAACAGCCATCCGCTGGAAGGCCTGGCGAACTGGATATAATAAAGCTATGCAGCCTGCTGGAAGAAGTTCTAAAACACAAGGAAGAAACCAGAAGTTTTCTTCTGAAGATTAAAGAAGAACTCAGAGAGAAAGCTCTTAGAAATGCCGAGCTGGCGCTGGAACTGCTGGAGGGGCATATATGAGTTGGAGCAAGGAAGACAAAATAAATATTATGGGAATAATTCTTGATCGACTGGATTATAACGGCGCTTTGGAAAGAATCGCGAACTTTTTAGAATCCGGCGGTTTAAAAGTAATAGTGACGCCCAATGCAGAGATTATTATGGCTGCACAAACCAATGAAAAATTGCGGAGGGCAGTTAATAGCGCAGATATTCGGTTTCCAGACGGCATCGGGGTTGTTCTGGCATCCCGGATAATTGGGAAGCCTCTTTACGGCAGGACTGCGGGTTATGATTTGATGGAGCGGATTCTTGATATGGCTGCCCAGCGCAATTTATCGGTTTTTCTACTGGGAGGAAGGCCAAAAGTGGCGGAGGAAGCCGCGACCAATATAAAGCTTAAATTCCCTGGCATCGCAATAGCCGGCACTCATCATGGATATTTTGATGATAATGAAGAAAAAGCGATTGTGGAGAAAATAAACAGTTCCGGAGCCGATATTCTCCTGGTGGCCATGGGCGCCCCAAGGCAGGAACTTTTCATGATGACAAACCGTTCCAGCTTACAATGCACCTTAGCTATGGGAGTGGGCGGCAGCCTTGATGTGCTGGCAGGAAGAGTGCGGCGGGCGCCGGTCTTTATGCAGAAAGCCGGTCTGGAATGGTTGTACAGGCTTGCCACTCAACCGGCGAGAATAAAAAGGATGAGCGTGCTTCCCCTTTTCTTAATAGAGGTGGTATTGTATAAATTGAAGCAGCGTGGATAAAAAGCTTTACATTAAAGCCGGGCAAGGCTGCTTAGGGTAAACAGCAAAAAAGCCATAATAACGATAACTTGTGCCGGGGTGTAAAATTCTCGACAGCTTGTAATTTTAGTTTGGACATAATAAAATAAATTTTAAGGGGATGAGGGTGATTTAAGTGAGAAAAAAATCTTATTTAATAGAATACTTACAAATAGCCGTAGGTTCTTTTATAGCCTCCCTTGGGCTTAACATGTTCCTCGTCCCCAACAAAGTGGCAGCTGGCGGTGTTAGCGGCCTTGCCACTGTGCTGCATTACCTTTTTGGCTTGCCTGTAGGCTGGACCATGCTGGCTTTGAATATCCCGCTTTTTGTGGCCGGAGTGGTTTTTTTGGGGAAGGGGTTCGGCGCGAAAACCCTGGTAGGAGCCCTGCTGTTTTCGGTTTATACAGAGGCTACAAAAAATTTTCCAGCGCTCACCAATGACTTAATGCTTTCTACGGTGTACGGCGGACTCATTTTGGGTGCGGGGCTGGGCATAGTTTTCAGGGCAAGAGGCTCTACAGGGGGTTCGGATCTGGCAGCCCTGCTCATAAATCATTTCATTCCGGCAGTGAGTATAGGTCAGGGCATATTGCTGGTAGATTTTTTTGTCATAGCTTTGGATGGCGTATCCTTCAATTGGGAACTGGCTATGTATTCCTGGATAGCGCTGTTTGTCAGCAGCAAAGTGATAGACATAATACAAGAAGGTGTGAATTATGCCAAAGCCGTATATATAATTTCTGATGAAGCCGAAAGCATCTCCCACAAAATTCTTAGCGAGATGGAGCGGGGGGTGACGTTTCTGGGAGCGCGAGGGGCGTATACAGGAGAGAATAAAAACATGCTCATGTGTGTGGTAACGCGCATGGAACTTTCCCGCCTGAAAAATATGGTCCATGAAATTGACCCAAAGGCTTTCGTAATTGTCCATGACGTACATGAAGTTTTAGGGGAAGGTTTCAGCTTTAATAAACCTTAAAATTTTAGTAACTATTAAAAAAAAAGAGGAGTGATATTATGAGTATAACTCAGGAAAAAATTGAAGAATTGACTTCCATAGCCCGCAAAGTGCGCCGCCACATTATCGAAATGACGGCGGAAGCGGGTTCTGGGCACCCGGGCGGGTCTCTGTCCTGCTGCGATATCCTGACAGCTTTGTATTTTGACGTGCTCAATGTGGACCCAAAACGACCCACCTGGTCAGAAAGAGACCGTTTTGTGCTTTCAAAAGGCCATGCAGCCCCAGCTCTTTATGCGGTATTGGCTGAAAAGGGTTATTTTGCAAAGGAGGAACTCATGAGACTCAGAAAAACTGGAGCCATGCTCCAGGGCCATCCAGATATGAAGGGCACTCCTGGCTTGGATATGACCACTGGTTCTCTCGGGCAGGGGCTTTCTGCTGCCAATGGCATGGCGCTGGCCGGGAAACTTGATAAAAAGGATTACAGAGTATATGTGCTTTTGGGGGATGGCGAAACCGAGGAAGGTCAGGTGTGGGAGGCAGCCATGGCCTCGGCCCACTACAAGCTGGACAATCTCACGGCATTTGTGGACCACAACGGTCTACAGATTGACGGCCCTATCACCCAGGTCATGTCACCGGAAAAGATACAGGATAAATTTAAGGCATTCGGCTGGCACGTGATCGATATCGATGGCCACAACTTCAGGGAGATTTTGGATGCAGTGGAAGAAGCAAAAAACACCAAAGGCAGGCCTACAGCAATAGTAGCCAAAACCGTCAAAGGCAAAGGCGTACCCTTCATGGAAAACGTAGTGGACTGGCACGGCAAAGCCCCCACAAAGGAGCAGGCCGAAGAAGCGCTTAAAGCTCTATAGTTTATATAGGATATCAGATGGATTAGGATTGGAGAGCCGCAAATCCGCTTTCTCCATGTCTGCGGCTTAAGACTTCTTATCTTTTTTGTTGAAAGATTAAAAAATTGATATAGGAGTGATTAAAATGCCGAAAATTGCAACCCGCGAGGCTTACGGCCAGGCTCTGGCGGAGCTCGGTGAGGAAATAAAAGATATAGTGGTCCTGGATGCAGACCTTTCTAAGTCCACAAAGACCAGCGTTTTTGCAAAAAAATACCCTGAAAGATTTTTTAATATGGGCATTGCGGAACAAAACTTGATGGGCACAGCAGCAGGATTTGCCACATGCGGCAAGATACCGTTTGCCAGCACTTTTGCGGTATTTGCTGCAGGCAGGGCCTTCGAGCAGATAAGAAATTCCATTTGTTATCCAAACTTGAATGTTAAAATTGCTGCTACCCATGCAGGCATCACCGTTGGAGAAGATGGAGCCACTCATCAATCGGTGGAAGACATAGCATTAATGAGGTCAATTCCCCATATGATTGTGATAAATCCTGCTGATGCCGAAGAAGCGAAGCAGGCGGTGAGGGCTGCAGCCATGCATAAAGGCCCGGTATACCTGAGATTCGGCCGTCACCCGGTGGAGACCATATTCGATAACAACTACAAGTTTGAAATAGGAAAGGGAGTTATCCTGAAAGAAGGCAAAGACGTGGCCATAATTGCCACGGGAACAATGGTGGGAGAAGCTCTGAAAGCTGCAGAATTGCTGAGCAAGAAAGGTATCGAGGCCATGGTAGTTAATATCTCTACAATAAAACCCATCGATAAAGAAATTATAATAAAAGCGGCAGAATGCGGCGCCATAGTTACGGCAGAAGAACACAACATCATCGGAGGGTTGGGCAGTGCAGTGGCCGAAGTGCTGGCGGAAGCTAGGCCTACCCCCATGAAAAGGATAGGTATAGCTGACGAATTTGGGCAGTCGGGAAAACCGGAAGAACTTTTGAAGTTGTACCACCTAACAGCTGATGACATAGCAAAGGCGGCAGAGGAATTGAAAAAAGGATAATTTCAATTACTAGGCAAACGATCGAACCCATGGTTTGTAAAAACCATGGGTTCGATCGTTATCTCAAAAGCAAGCCCACCTGATTTATTCTGCAGTTGACCTTTACATTTACGGGTAATTCTGTGAAAATTTCATCCCTCCATTTGCCTTCAATGGATTTCCACAGCTCGGGAAATTTATAGTGAATGTGATTGCCGAATCCAAAGACATCGGAATGGAAGCGCTTGGCAGCTATCAGCGATGCTTCTATTTCCCGCTTTATAACTTTTTCTTCAAGTGTTTCCACATTTTTTATGATATCGGGCTTTTGTAAGTCCGGCTTGGAAAACATTGATGCGATATTTCCTGTCTGGTTGACTGTAACGTTAATACCTATCTTTCCATTGCTTATAAATGGTTCAATAGTGCTGGATGCTTTTATAATCTCTACGGAAATTTTGCTTTTTGATTCATCATCCTGCCAGGGGATTACTACAACACCACTTTTTACCCTGCCGAGCACCCATAAGACTCCTCGGCTTTCTATTTCGTTGAAGTAACCGGCGAACTTCCCGCTTTTAAAAGCTGCCGAGCCGGTAATATAAGGGCGATTGTTTTTATCTTTTTTAACCACTGGTAAAGCTATATCTTGGCCTCTTGTCTGTAAAGTTTGATATACATGAAGCAAGTCATTTGATATAGTTTTTGACTTGTAAGTGTTGGCTTTTATCTCATCTGCAATCGCTTTGGATGGAAGCATTTCGAGAGGATGGTCTGTATTTAAAATATCAAAGGCGCTATGGGGGGTAATCAGCACCCAGTTTCTTTCCCTAAATTCTGGGTCTCTGACAAAAAAGTCCAGGAGTTCATCCATGTTGTATTTTTTCGATGCTTCTTCGCTTATTATAATAATGCTGTTGTAACCGTAAAATAGTTTTCTAGAAGTAAAGTCCAAAATTTTTCTGACTGCATAAAAAGTGGTTTCAGCAGTGGCAGAAAAAGTAGTATAAGGTTTGCCCTTGCTTCCGCCTCCTCCGGTATGACCTGTTGTCTTTATGTTAGAAGGGAGGACCACCTCTGTGGACAAAAGAATGTTGTTCTTTTCTGCGGAGTCGATGCCAACTCCCACGACCAGGCCTATTTCATTTAATTCCCGACGGTCCCAGCAGCCGGAAACAAACAGAGTTGCAAATATAATAAAACAAATTAATATCTGTTTTGGATTCATTCTAAATTCCTTTCCCTTCCTCCAAAAAGGATGAGAATCCAGAGGAACAGAGGAATAACCATCTCAAAAAAGAAATTATGCAGTGGCCATAAAGTAATGAAAAATCTGTTTAATTGGGATACATTTTTAAAAATATTTGATAGAAGCAAAATAATGAACCCTGTTGGAAAAATCAGAGGTTTATAAGATTTGATGGCTAAAAATTGTGCAGAAATTAGACTTGCAGCGTAAATAAATAATGAGATTTGGACTACTTTGCTTAACACAAAAATGGAAAACCCTATGGGGTCTAAGTGTTCTACAAAATTGCCGTAACTTATGTAACGAAGGGCTATATAACCCCGGTATATTGTAACCTGGGCAAGATTAGGTCCCAGCACTCCTGTGATTATAGCAGTAGCAATAATCAGAAGAAAACCCTGGATTATACTTCCAATAGTAAGGGTCTTTTGACATTCTTCCGGCTTATTCACATAAGACAAAACCACCGGGACAAACACAGTGAATACGAAACTGCTGGAAGATATAAAAGCCCCCTTGATCACAGGCGTCAAACCATTTTCCAGGACGGGTTTGAAATTATCCAATTTTACATTGGGCAAAAGCAGAAATAATCCGATTAAATAAAGTGAAATTATAGTAGGCAGGATTATTTCGTTGGTCCTCGCCTGAACCTCCAGGCCGTGAAAAGCCATATAGCAGCTGGTGAGTATTATCATAAGGTCGATTACTACAGAGGGTGTTTGGACGTATATCATGGCAACGGCAAAGCTGGTGAGTTCTTTCAAAAATGCAGCTGATGAAAAAACAAAAAACCAAATGTACAAAACAATGACAATGCTGCCGACGATGCGGCCGCATATTTTTTTTATTCTACTTGAAAATTCCATGTCTTTGGAAAGCAAAGAAAACTTTAAAATCATTTGTAGCATGACCAGCTGTATTGCCAGAGAAAGTATTTCAGCAAGCCATGAATCCTGTCTACTACCTGCTGCAATTGCAGTCTGAGAAAGGGGGATCAGCAAGGAATTACTTGTAGTTATCAGAAGCCACATCAATTGTCCTGCACGAATTTTCCCATGTTCTAACATGGTATCACCTATCTCTTATGAGGGCCCGGCTTTTGGCCAAATGGCTGTCTTTTGCTTTTAGAACCTATTAGATGGGGGCGCCACCGCATCATCCACCACGGTACCCTTACAATGCTATCCTGTAAATCGCGGGGTTTAAGCGGCCCAAGAGGTGAAAGATATGGCACCCCGAAAGAGCGGAGAGAGGCAAGATATGATAGTAAAATAAGTGTGGCCAGCATAATGCCCATTAATCCCATGACCGCTCCAAGTATCAATAATAAAAATCTTATTATCACGAGTGTGATAACCATCTCGGGAGCGGGAATGGTGAAAATGGCAAGGCCAGTCAGCGCGGTGATAATTATTGTAGGGGGGCTGGTCAGTCCAGCGCTTACCGCTGCATCACCTATAATTAGGGTCCCCACGATGCTTACGGCCTGACCTATGGTTCTGGGCATTCGGGTGCCCGCTTCCCGCAATATTTCGAAGACAAGCCCCATTAGTGCAGCTTCAACAAAAGTCGGAAACGGAACGCCTTCTCTGGTGGCGGCTATGGAAATTGCCAATGGAGTAGGTATCATCTCCTGATGGTAGGTGGTTACAGCAACATAAAGCGCAGGGAGGAAAACGGCTATTAATAGGGATAAAAACCTTATCCAGCGGGTGAAGCTGCTGAAAATGAAAATCAAATAGTAATCTTCACTGCTGATAAAAAATTCGGTGAAAACAGCGGGAACTATAAGTGCAGAAGGCGAACCGTCGACCAAAATTGCCAATTTTCCGGATAAAAGTTCAGCTGCTACAACGTCGGGTTTTTCGGTGCGATGAATGAGTGGGAACGGGCACAAAGGGGCATCTCTAATGAGTTCATCTATATAATTGGTATCCAGGATACCATCTATATTTATACGTGAAATTCTTTTCCTTGCCTCCTCCAGAATCTTATTGTTGACAACACCATCTATATAAAACAAACCTACCTGAGTTTTGGTGATGCTGCCAATTTCTAGAAACTCTGCTTTTAGTTTTGGGGATTTAATTTTCCTGCGGATTAAAGCATTATTTACTCGGAGAGCTTCCGTAAAGCCTTCCCGGGGGCCGCGGATTACCGGTTCTACCTCAGGTTCTTCCACATTTCTGAAATTATATCCCTCATAATCCACAATGAGGGCTTTGTTCAAACCGTCAATAAAGATTGCTGTAGAACCGGAACACACAGATTGGATGACTCTTTCCATCTCAGAAATTTTCTTTAAATCCGTTGAAGCCAGCAAATGGTTTTCTATGTAATCAAAGGCGTTGTTTTTTAGAAAATGATTTATATTTTCTTCTTGAGACTTCACCATTAAAGGAATCATTACGGATTTTTCCAGGAGCTCTCTATCCACCAAACCGTCCAAAAACACAACAAAGGCCGGTATTCCCGGTTTTTTGCCTATCTTGAAGGGCCTTACGATGGCATCCTGGCAGTTTTTCATGACTGTATTGACATAATTTAGATTTTTTTGCAAGCTTTTACTTACAGAGGTTTGTACTTCCGGAATTTTCCCCTGAAGGCCATCATTTAAAATTTCGTTTTTATTAAATTTTTTTATAAACGAAAAAGGCCACAATTTTTTAAGCAACGGAATCACCAATATATAGCTTTCTGTTTATATAGAATGTCCCTGAATAAAATATATATACAAAAAACCGCTTTCCTGCCTTTCAGCCTGAAAGCGGTTTGTTGTCTTCAATTGTTAATCTTTCTATCTTACTACAAGAGGTGCCAGTATCCATGCCAGTGCAAATGAGATATTATTCTGATTATCATTCCAACTATAGAAGCCTGCATGGCTTCACCCGCCGATAAATCGGAATTCTAGGCCCATACAGCTGGAACCTGAATTACGGGTTTTCCCTTGCAAGATATTCCTCCACCGGTTCAACAGTTATGACAATTGTGCCTGCCAGCTGATTGACGGGATCATAATCTTTCAGCACGCTCCTCAGCTTTAATCCGAAAAATTCTTCAAAATATGTTTTAAATCGAACTTTAAACTCATTTAGAAGCGCAAGGTCCATCAGCCTGGCAGTGAGGGAGTCTTTTTCGTCGATATGCTTGAGTACTGATATCCTGCGGTTCAAAGCAAGTATTAATATCTTGTCGCCAATTATTTCGATTTTTTGCCAGTCCAAACCTCTTCCGTACATCTCTTCGTTTACCTGATTGTTTATCTTAATGATTTGCTGTTTGAACTCTCCCAGGGTTTTCACGGTTTTTACCTCCCTCTTTGGTGTTAAAAACCTGAAGAAATTATTATAATTTATATTCTATGCATTCTGGATTATTCCTTCTTAATTAAATTTGACAATAAAAGTTATAATTTTTTGGAACCGATTGATGGCCTATTGAATATACAGCCAACTAACAGGTATTTTCGAGGCGGATGCGGCGATTCCAATAGAAATATTATTTTTGGATGGTGAGGATGACATAAAGCTGTGGATAGAAACCAATATCTGGCTGGACCCAGGAGAACTGATACAGTGCCTTTATTTAAAACTTTTCTCGGAAAATGCGGCGATAGAGATTCAGCTTATACAGCCAGATGTTAAAATAGAGTGGCCTAGTAGGGGGCGCTTTGTAGTAGATATTGCTGATTATGTCAAGATATTATATAACAGAAGGCGCAAAATTAGAAGGATATTTTAAAATAAAACTAATAATAACCATTATTTTTAAAGATATCGCCTTGAAAATAGCTCAGGACGGTTTTTCTTTTGATTGCTCTCCATTGTTAAGGTTGAACGGACTTTGAATTGATGGTAAAATTATCTTGAATAAAGAAATATCAGACAATGAACAATTTGAGATATTCCAATCTGGATAATATAGGGCTTAATATAAAATAATATTAATATGACATAGGACATGCAAGAAAAAAAATAAAATAATAATAATATAGAGAGGGGATGGGCATATGAATCTAGCTATACTATCTACTTACCCTCCGAGAGAATGTGGAATTGCATCTTTTGCAAGAGATCTGAAAAACCATCTTGCCATGTGGGGGCAAAATGTTTCCGTTCTGGCCATTACTGATAAAAACTCTTCTTACAATTATCCGCCGGAGGTAGTGTTTGAACTGAGAGAAGACAAAAAGGACGACTACCATATTGCGGCGGAGTTTTTAAACTCTGCAGAAGTTGACGCGGTTTTCGTAGAGCATGAATACGGTATTTTTGGAGGGCGGGATGGAGAATTTGTTCTTGAATTTGCATCCAATTTGAATAAACCTTTTATACTGAATACCCATACTGTTTTACCTACTCCGGGATTCCGCCAGAGAGGCATTCTTGCAAAGCTTGGGAAAGAGGCACTCGCGGTGTTTTGCATGACCAGAAGGTCTTCAGAACTTTTAAACAGAGTGTACCGAATTCCGATGGAGAAAATATATGTGATTCCGCATGGAGTTCCTGTTTTCGAGGAAAAGCCTCGCGAAACATTGAAGAAATCTTACAACATTTCGGGAAGGCCGCTGGTTACCACATTCGGGTTTATAGGCCCTGGAAAAGGGATAGAATTAGGGATAAAGGCCATATCACTTTTAAAAGAAAAATATCCAGATATAATATACCTGGTGGCAGGTGAGACTCATCCAAATCTGAAAAAGAAAATGGGAGAGGCATATCGCGATTCTCTGCTGGATTTAATTGAAAAACTTAAAGTGGAAGATAATATAAAATTCATCAACAGGTATATAAGCTTAGAAGAATTGGGTGAAATATTGTATATGACCGACGTATACCTTACGCCTTATCCCCACCGAAATCAGGCTGTAAGCGGAACGCTATCCTTTGCAGTGGGGTGCGGCAGAGCCATCGTGTCTACGCCGTATGACTATTCGCTAGAAATCTTAGGGGAGGGCAGAGGTCTGGTAGCGTCGGAGGCAGACCCGGCGGAATTGGCAGGTCTGATTGACAGAATATTATCAAACCCGCAGTTGCAGGCGCAACTTGAGAAAAGGACCATGAAACTTGGCAGAACCATGTTGTGGCCTGAAGTGGCGAAAAGTTATGTTAGCATTCTGCAGGGAATTCTTCAACAAGTAGATGTGGAGAGGAAGGTGTATTAAATGTATCGACATTTTTTGAACATGACCGATGCCACTGGCATAATACAATTTGCCGATAAATCAAAGCCGAAAAAAGAAAGTGGTTATACTGTGGATGACAATGCAAGGGCGCTGCTTGTGGCGCTGGATATGGAAGCGGAAGAAAGGGAAAGGCTTATAAACATATACGCCCGTTTTATGGATGAAGCGCAGGATTCCAATGGCATATGGCAGAATTTAAAGGTGGATGGGAAATTCCTGCCTGTCATAAATTCGGAGGACAGTATGGGCAGAGGCATACTTGCGGCGAGTTTCGCAGTGGATTGCGGCATATCTGAGACTGAAAAATTGGCAGAAAAAATGCTGAAAAAAGCTTTGCCCAGGGCATTCCAATTCGATTCTCCAAGAGCCATATCCTATGCGCTAATCGGAATTGCAAACTTGATAAATGGGGGAAGGTATTTACGGCTGCTGCCCTATGCAAAGCAGATGGCAGACAAATTGATAACGATGTACGAAATGAACCGAAGCCCTAAGTGGCTGTGGTTTGAAGACAAATTGACTTATTGCAATGCAGTGATACCTCATGCACTTTTCAGTTATTACAGGGTGAGCGGGGATAATAGAGCCCTGAAGGTTGCAAAAGATACGCTCAACTTTCTAACGGATTCTCTGTTTAAAAAAGGATATTTAAGTATTGTGGGAAATCAGGGATGGTGGCACAAGCAAAGTTTTATACCTCCGTTCGATCAGCAGCCGGTGGACGCAGCCTCAGTAGTGCTGGCATGCCTTGAGGCCTTTACTGTCACCGGAGAATCGGAATACATGCATAAAGCAAAAATTGCATATGACTGGTACTGGGGAAAAAACATCAACGGCTTACCAGTGTATAACAAAGACACTCAGGGGTGCCATGATGCACTGGTTCCCAACGGTGTTAACCTCAATCAGGGCGCTGAAGCAGTGGTATCTTTTCTAATGGCCCATCAGGTCATAAAAGATGTAATGGAGAAAAAGAGGCAAAAATTAATTCCTGCCGTTTAAGGAGTGGAACCGGTGAGCAAAAATGCAAAAATTAATTCAGAGAATTTCTTTTCTGAAATGTTGAATCAAGTGAAAAGTCAATGGCATAATTTAGATGATATAGACATTATTATCGGCATTCCGTTTTATAATGAAGAAAATACTTTGATTGAAGTGGTAAGAGCAGCTTTGAACAACCTGAGAAAAAGTTCTGTCCGCAAGCTGGTGGTATGCGTCGGAGATCCTCGAGGTGCACATATACCCGAAATACTTAAAAAAGAATTTGAAGATGCACCTTTGGCTGCTTTTATTATGCCCCGAAAAATAAAAGGTAGAGGTTGGAGCATTAGAGCTATTTTCGAGTTGGCCCGCTGTCTGGAAGCTGATGTAACGCTGCTGGCAGCAGATTTGCAAAACTACGGTAATCAGGGCATAGAACCCGAATGGATCGATAAATTGACACAACCCATATTGAATGATTACGACTTGACGATTGCATGTTTTAAGCGGCACCCTTTTGAAGATCCGACGGGCGCGCTGCTGATAGCACCACTGCTGGCAGCTTTATACGGAGTGGAAATCAACGATCCTTTGAGCGGCGTTTACGCCTTTTCCCATGATATGGTAGAAGACCTTTGCGTGGAGTTCGACCAATTCCATGAACACGCTGGTGGTTATGGCTTTGACCCATGGCTTATTGCTACTGCTTTGAAATGGAAGAAAAGGATTTGTGAAGTGAGTCTTGGCACCAAGCTATCCCCGCCTGATTTTTGTAAAAAAAATATTGTGTTTAAACAAAGAGCCCGCACATTGTTTGAATGTATAAAAAGAGATGAAGATATATGGTCGGACCGGAACCCTATTGTGCAATCCCTTGACGCAATCAGAGAAGAAAGCCAAGCGACTCCGGATGAAGTAATGTGCAATTTTTATGATTTTGTGGATTCTTTCAAAGAAGGATATTATCATTACCAGAATTTTTTGCGCAGGGTGCTGAGCGATGAGTCGATTAAAGTGCTGGAAAAGGCGGTGGAGGAACCTCCTGAAAATGTCTATATACCGCCTAATGCCTGGGCTAAAATGGTGTATGAATTTTTAATAAGCTTTGGCTTTTTGGATAGGGCTGGCAAAAAAGACTCACTGGAATCTCTGATGACGGTTTATGAGGGTTTGATTGCCGGGATTATAGCAAAAACTGCAGGCCCAAAAAAAATATTGGAACAAAACGGCATAGAGACGAATTTGGTATTGCCTGCTATGATTCGAGATATATATAAAGAATACGCAGATGCATTTTTCGAATTCAGGCAGGGCTTTATACAGAAATGGGGTAAAAAAGTTCAGGAGACGAGCCCTTTTATTATGCCCCTGGATTACCTGGAATTTATTCCAGGCGTACCTATAGTCCTGCCGAAAAAGCTCACCGGTGCCAATAAAAGAGAGGTTTATACCGGGGATATATTTAAAAAATTACAAAAAAAATATGAGGCTGCATTTGAAAATTTTATGCATAGCATCGGCATAAACAGCCGCGGTTTGTCCTGGGAAGTGTTTAAAGGCTATGAATCTTTTTTAGCAAGCCTTGAGAAAACTATAGATTCTTTGTTTCCGGGTGACCTGTATACTGAAGAAGGAACAAAGACAATGGTAAAAAGGCTTTTTGAAATTTTCCCGCACAGTAAAATCATTGCAGTAAAGTGGGAAATTCTCAGAAAGCTGTTGTATGAATTTCCGCCGAGGAATCTAATTGTAAGATTGGGTTTTAGAAATATGCGCCAGCTTTTGGACAATGTAGATGTTCGAGATATATTGACCCTTGCACAATTTACAGAGGACAAGGATTATTTCGACCGTATCTTTTATTGGCTAAAGGATAACCTGCGGCCCGATAGCTTTGAAGAAGTGGAGCTTTCGCCCATGGTGGTCAGCAGAAATAAATTTCCAGCACTGAATGAACTTCGAGAGATATCAGATCTCAACCGCCTTACTGCCAGAATAGCCGTAATGAACCTGGGCAAGGGGATGGGCGGCGATTATCCGAAACTACGATATTTTACAAGAGTTGCAAAAAGCATAGTGGAAGCCGAACATTTTTCCGATATATGGAAGGCATATGCCCGAGAACGAAAGGAGGTTGGCAGGAAATTTGTAAATTCCATACTGGGGCATTACGGCAAAGCAACTTTTTCTGCCCATCATATATTTGAAAACTGGCATCACCGGCAGTTCGCAGCCAGATTAAAAAAGTTGGCAGCAAAATTAGCGGATGAAAACCGGATGGAAGAATCGGCAAAACTGGCGGCAATGGCCGATGGGTACGGCCTTAGTTTGGTGCTGGAAGATGGGACCTTTTTTCCGTGCTCCGCGTGGACGTGGGCGAGCTACAGTTTCAAAGGTGGCGAAGGCATTCCTACTCCGCTGTCTTTGCACATAGAGAGAGACTGGTTTAATCATGATCTTTTGGAAGAGATTTATAAAGAAATGGGATACGATCCGAGAGAAATACTGGAACAGGTGTTTCAGCTGATAAGTCTTGGTCGAGAGAGTAGCGATTTGACTGTGGTCCTTCTGGGAGTAAAACCTCCCAAGGAGGAAATAGTTATTCAGGAACTGGAGAACTGGCCCAGAGCCCGGGAATTAAAGAGATATGAAAAAAATCCACTGCTTAGTCCGATAAAGGAGCACTGGTGGGAGAACAAATACGTGCTAAATACAGCCGCTTTTCGGATCAAAGATAGAATATACCTGCTGTACAGGGCCTTTGGGCAGGATGGCATTTCGAGGATAGGGCTTGCAGTATCAGACGGCTATAATATTATTGAGAGGTTAGATAAACCCGTATTTATCCCGGAAAGGGAGCAGGAAAGAAAAGGGTGCGAGGACCCTAGGGTTGTAATAATAGACGATGAGATTTTCATGCTTTACACTGCTTATGACGGTGTGGTGGCCCAAATAGCGGCAGCGTCTATCTCTGTGGAAGATTTTTTGGATAGGAATTTCGACAGGTGGAAAAGGAGAGGCTTTGCCTTCCCTGGCCTGTGGGATAAAGATGCCTTTTTGTTTCCGGAAAAAATCGAAGGCAAATACGTTATATATCATCGTATAGAACCCAGTATATGGATAGCTTATTCTGACGAATTAGTATTTCCGTGGCCGAGAGATGGCCATAAAATAATCATGGGGCCGAGGTCTGGTATGATGTGGGACTCCTTGAAAATAGGAGCAGGCGCCCAGCCTATAAAAACTAAGTATGGCTGGCTCCTTATATATCATGGAGTGGATAGAGAAATGGTTTATAGGTTGGGGGTAGTCCTGGTGGATCTGAAGGATCCCGAGAGGGTGCTCTATCGGTCTCCGAATCCTGTACTTTCTCCTGAAACCGATTTTGAGATAGGAAAACCTGGCGAAAGCTGGGTGCCAAATGTGGTTTTCACCTGCGGGGCGGTGCCAGCGGTAGACAAGGACATCCTTGATGACGATGATGAGATATTGGTTTATTATGGGGCGGCGGATACGAACATATGCCTAGCAACGGGTAAGGTAGAAGATTTGATACCCGAGGAAGTGAGAAATAGGCTGCAAAAAAACTGAATTTGGGAGTCTAATAGTTCAGGAAATAAGTTAAAGCAATCTTATAATGACTTATAAAAGAATATTAGTCGAATAAAAAAGGATTTGCTAAAAAAGCATTTCTTTTTTTTTCCTCAATATGGCATTGAGACAAATTTTTATGAATAATAACCGTTTTATTGAAAAAAATACAGGCTTTTTTTTATTTGAGGCATTATGCATCATCAGCCATAGTTGAGCTTTAGCATATTTTGATGATATACTATAAAAACTGGCGAAGTTTGATATTTCCCATATTTTTGTTGTTTTTCATGGAGGATTTTTTAGATTGGCGTCGAATTTAATAGAAGGGTGTGTACTTTGGGAGTGATTTGCTTTGATTGAAACGTATGGCGTTACAAAAATATACCCAGGGGGTCTTGTAGCCCTGAGGGATATAAATATAAAAATTTCCAGAGGCGAGTTTGTATTCATAGTGGGACCGAGTGGAGCCGGAAAGTCTACATTTATTAAATTGCTCTTTAGGGAAGAGCTTCCCACGAGAGGGCAAATTTTCTTCAACGGCAAGAATATCACAAGAATGAAGAACAGAGAAGTCCCTCTTCTTCGAAGAAGAATAGGTATTGTATTTCAGGATTTCAGGCTTCTTCCTGAAAAGTCTGCCTATGAAAACGTAGCTTTTGCTATGGAAGTTACAGAAGCCTCAAGCAGGGAAATAAAAAAAAGGGTGCCCTATGTGCTGGAAAAGGTAGGGTTGGCACATAAAGCCAGTGCAAAGCCATCGGAACTTTCGGGCGGCGAACAGCAGAGGGTTGCTTTGGCCAGGGCTCTGGTGAACAATCCGGATGTGCTGGTGGCTGATGAACCCACCGGGAACCTCGATCCTGACACTTCCTGGGAAATAATGAAGTTGCTGAACGACATAAATAAGCGCGGCACTACAGTGGTGGTGGCTACACATGCCAGGGAATTAGTGGACGGCATGAGAAAACGAGTCCTGCAGCTGGATAAAGGCGTACTGGTACGGGATGAAGAAAGAGGTGTTTACAGGAATGAGGCTTAGGACGTTCAGTTATTTTTTCAGGGAAGCCTTTATCAGTTTCGCCAGGAACAGGTGGATGAGCTTGGCTTCTATAGGTGCAGTGGCGTCAGCTCTTATTATATTTGGTTCTTTTTTGCTGATTTCAGTAAACTTCGATCACATATTAAAAGATGTGGAATCCCAAGTAGAAATCACTGCATACCTGAAAGATTCTGTAGATACTGGAAGTATCGCGCGCCTGAATACGGAGATTTCTTCGATCAGCGGCGTAAAGCAGATCAAGTTTGTATCAAAAGAGGCTGCTTTGGAAGAATTTAAACAGCAGGTGGGTAAAGAACTACTGGAAGGCATTGATAACCCGCTGCCTAATTCCTTCAGGATAAAAGTAGAAAAACCCCAGGATGTGGCCCGCGTTGCAGGAGAAATTCAGAAACTTCAAGGAATAGAGGAGGTGAAATACGGCAAGGGAGTGGTAGAAAAATTGTTTAAAATCATTTATTGGATACGAATACTAGGCGTGGCTATAATGGCTGTTTTTGCAGCGGTATCTATTTTTATTATTTCAAACACAATCAGGCTGACGGTATTTGCCAGGCGCAGGGAAATAAACATTATGAAATATATAGGAGCCACCGACTGGTTTGTTAGATGGCCGTTTCTCCTGGAGGGCATGATGCTTGGTTTTATCGGTTCAGCTATTGCCATAGGTATTCTTGCCGGTGGGTATAGTTACTTATACAATATAGTGAAACTGAACGTACCGATGATATCGCTTATACCAATAAATGAATTCTATGAATATGCGTTAGGATTTTTAGCCATAGGCATGTTCATAGGAGCTTTTGGAAGCAGCTTTTCCATCAGGCGCTTTCTGCACGTGTAAGTGCATCTCAAAGGAAGGAGGATGGAATTGATTAAAAGCAAATATAGATATTTGGCCATGCTGCTCACAGCGCTATTCATATTTAGCAATATAGCCACTGCCTCGGCAATAAATTTGCAGGATTTGAAAAAGCAGCAGGAAATTATAAAGGCAAAGCTAGCTAATATACGAAGCAACCTTAAAAATGTAAATGACAAAAAGCAGGATGTGGCTTCGGAGTTGGAAGAAATAGAAAAAGAACTTGAAAAAGCGCAGCAGGAACTGGCAGCCACTGAAGCAAAACTAAAGGATACCCAGCAAAAGCTCGTCAATACCCAGCAGCAGCTGGAAGTCGCGCAGGCTCAAGTGGAAGACCAGGAGAAAACACTAAACATACGCATGAAGGCCATGTATATGACCGGACCGGTGGATTACATAGAAGTATTGATGGCATCTACCAGCTTTGCCGATTTTCTCACAAGGCTGGATATGGTAAAGCGGGTTATCGATTCTGATAAGAATCTGCTGGCAGAGTTTAAAGCGAAAAAAGAGCTTGTCGAACAGAAAAAGGCTGAGCTGGAAGAACAAAAAAGGCAGATTGAGGAGCAGAAAAAAAATATAAGCCGTCAGAGAGCCACCATAGCTTCCAGACAGGCTGATAGGGAGCGGCTTTATGCGGAGCTGGAAGCGCAGGAAAAAGAATATGAGAGGCAGGAAGAAGAGCTCCAGAAAGATGCGGCGCGCCTTTCAAAAATGATTCAGGAGCTTCAGGCCAAGAGCAAGAGAGCATATATGGGGACGGGAGAATTCAGATGGCCAGTGCCTAGCTCTACTAGGGTGACATCAGATTATGGCTGGAGGATACATCCGATTTTAAAGACCAAAAGATTCCATGACGGCATAGACATTGCCGCTCCGACCAGTTCTGAGGTGGTGGCGGCTGATGACGGCGTGGTAATCTATACAGGATGGTATGGCGGCTATGGAAATACGGTAATTATAGATCACGGCGGTCAGATTTCAACCCAGTACTCCCACCTTTCAAAGATTCTGGTAAACAACGGTGATAAAGTTAAAAAGGGAGATGAAATCGGCCAGGTGGGCAGCACTGGTCTATCAACGGGGCCTCACCTTCACTTCGGAGTCAGAAAAAATGGACAAACTGTAAATCCGTGGAATTGGCTGAAATAAGAAAGTGGAAGATATTTATTGCAGAATGTATATTTATAATGCATTTTAAAATAATAAGTGGTATAATATCATTAAAATGTTATGCACACTTTACGGGGTGGGGATCCTATGCCGACCAATAGATGGAAAAACATTATCATGGTGGCGGTGCTGTGTATGGCAGTATCGCTGTTTTCGTTTATTCTGGGGGCCAGAAGTGCAAACGTGCCCTCTTATGTTTTGGAAAAAATTCATAAAGATGAGGCTTCGGTCGAAAAAACGGAAGAATTAAAGGATTTGGAAAAGCTAAAGCCCGTTGCTGAAGTTATGAAATTAATAAAAGCAAAATATGTGAAAGCGGCTGACGACGATTCGCTTGTGGAGGGAGCCATCAGGGGAATGGTTCAATCACTCAAAGACCCTTATTCAGTTTATATGGATCCCGCCGAGTTCGAAAATTTTATGATTTCTGTTAACGGCTCCTTTAGTGGAGTGGGTATTTCTTTGGCTTCTGACGAAACATCGGGTGCAATTGTGGTTGTTTCACCCATAGAAGGGACTCCAGCTCAGAAGGCAGGCATACTTCCCCGGGACAGGATAGTGAAGGTGGATGACGTCGATATGACGGGCAAAAGCATAGAAGATGCTGTAAGGCTCCTCAGGGGGCCTAAAGGCACAAAAGTAACTATATATATTGAGAGGCCTGGAGTAAAAACCCCGCTGAAGTTTGAGCTCATCAGGGACAACATAAGGCTAAAGACCGTCTGGCATGAAATGCTGGATAAAAATATTGGATATATAAAGATATCATCCTTTGATTCTTACACTTCCGATGAATTCAACAGCGCTCTCAGTGATTTGAAAAAACAGGGTGCAAAGGGGCTTGTGCTGGACCTCAGGAACAATCCAGGCGGCTCTTTAAACGAATGTGTGAAGGTGGCCGATCGAATTCTTGGCAAGGGCCTTATAGTTTATACCGAAGACCGAAATAAAAACAGATTGGAAGAATACTATTCAGATGAAAACAAAATATCCATTCCATTGGTAGTGCTTGTGAATGAAAACAGCGCCAGTGCATCGGAGATACTGGCGGGTGCCATTCAGTATTACAAAGCAGGTATATTGGTGGGGACAAAAACCTTCGGCAAAGGCTCTGTACAGGAACTGGAGCCCTTTGAAAACGGCGGTGGCCTGAAGTTGACCATTGCGCGGTATTATATTCCCGGCGGAAAGTGCATCGATGGGATTGGAATTCAGCCCGATGTAAAAGTAGAACTTAACAAAGGATTAAACCCTGTATCGGTGCCTAAAGAAAAGGATAACCAATTGGCAAAGGCTGTAGAAGCCATACGGGCTTCCATGAGTGCCGCGAAATAGAGGAGATTGTGCATGTTCCCGTTTTTTAAAATAATTTACCTTATACTGCAGGGGCTGCCCCAGGCTATTCTTAATCCGTTTTTCTGGATGGTAATTTTTCTTGTGTGGAATCAATACAGAAGGGCAGCAGAAATGGAAAAGAAAATGTTCGGCGCCGTAAAGATAAATCCGCAGGAAAAGGTGCTTTATGCAATTTTTTACGGATGCGTCGGCGGCCTGATAGGCAGCCTGGTGGTTATATTGCTCGGCATCAGCATAACTGAAGCAGGCCTTATATACGTATGGCCTCTTGCGCTGGTACTGATGTTGATACATCCGCATCTCATGTGCTTTTCTTATGCGGGAGGCATAGTATCGATATGTTATCTCATATTCGGATATCCAAAGGTAGATGTGGCTGGCCTTATGGGGTTGGTAGCGGTGCTGCATCTTGTGGAAAGCACGCTCATATATTTTGCGGGGCATATAAATGCAGTTCCTATATTTATGAAAAGCGAACGATATGGAATTATAGGTGGCTTTTCCCTACAGGAATTTTGGCCTGTTCCGATAATGCTTTTAACGGTCATAACAGCCGAGATTCCGGCTCAGGCCCTCGTTCAGATGCCCGACTGGTGGCCATTGATACGGCCTTATTCCGATATTTTGAAAAACCCCAGCGCTATTTTTATGATGATTCCTGTGGTCGCCGCCCTGGGGTACGGGGACATTGCGCTGGCCGGAACCCCCAAAGAGAGGTGCAGGTCTTCAGCGAAAAACCTTTTGGCATTCAGCCTTGTTTTGTTGTTTTTGTCGGTGATGGCATCAAGAGCTAGGTTTTTTGCCTATGCAGCAGCACTTTTTGCTCCAACAGCGCATGAATTTCTAATAATTTACGGCAAAAAAACCGAAAAAAGCCGTAAACCTCTGTATTGCAGGCCTCAACAGGGGGAAAGGGTGCTGGATGTAGTGAAAGGTTCGCCGGCTGAGCGGTTGGGGCTCGGACCGGGAGACATAATTTTGTCGGTAAACGGCAGAGATATATTGCACCAGGGAGATTTGAATGAAGTTTTGTCGCAGTATCCGACTTACATCTGGATTGCAGTGAAAAAACCGGACGGCAGCATAAAAAATGCTGAAATGAACGCATACCCTCAAGGCATAAACTCTCTTGGCGCGATTCTGGTTCCGGAAAATGACGATGCAGCATATGTTGTTATGGAAGAAGCGGGATTTTTTGAATGGATAAAACGGATCTGGCGCGGGCGACGGCATGGAAGCGAGTAAAGACCGGCCGAATAACAGGATTCTGCCGGTTAATTCATTTTATATATGCACATTCGCCACATATTTTATTTTAATGCTGGTTCAAAAAATCTATTGAATAATATTAAAAAATAATGTAATATATTGGAAAGCTATTTTTTTACCGGGAGGCGGAATTACAATGAAAGTATTGAGATTCAGGTGTGAAAATGAGATAAAATACGGCGTTTTGGAAGAAGATACCATATATGAAATAACCGGCAGCGTTTTCGGCGATTTTCAATTGGGCTCTAAAAAGTATTATATTTCGGAAGTAACGTTGCTTTCACCGGTATCTCCTACTAAAGTAGTATGCGTTGGCAAAAACTACAAAGAGCATGCTTTGGAAATGGGTGAAGACATTTCCGAAGAGCCGGTAATTTTTTTAAAGCCTCCGACAGCTGTAGTAAACCCTGGCGATGCCATAGTATACCCCGAAATGTCCAAAAGGGTTGATTATGAGGGAGAATTGGTGGCAGTAATAAAATCGGTGTGCAAAAATATTCAGCCTGCAAATGTTCCCAATTACATACTGGGATACACGTGCGGAAACGATGTTACTGCTCGGGATCTGCAGAAAAGGGATGGTCAATGGACGAGAGGAAAATCCTTTGATACCTTTTGCCCTTTGGGGCCTTGGATTGAAACTGATGTGAGCCCTGAATGCCTAAAGCTGCGCACGTATTTAAACGGTGAACTGAAACAGGATTCTTCAACTGCGCTGATGATAACCCCCGTATTTGAATTGATAAGCTTTGTTTCTCGAATTATGACCCTTTTGCCCGGAGATGTGGTGATGACCGGAACCCCGGCGGGCATAGGCCCGATGGACAGAGGCGATGTGGTAGAAGTACAAATAGAAGGAATTGGCAGTTTGAAGAACTATGTTATCTAAGGGCTGTAAAGATTGACTTAAAAACTTGGAGTTATTTTGTATAAAAAACAATTTTTAAGGGAAAATAATAACAAGTTGAACTGAGTTATTAGATACAGAACAGTAAATATAATAGAATAAAATTAGAATATTTTACGATTTTTTTACAATATATACTTGAATGTAATTTTTCGGTGTGTTATAATGTTTGTGAAAGAACTAACAGACTTTATAATTTTTGCACCTTTTGACTTGCTCATGCATATAAAAATTATGCGTAGAAGGAGGGAAAACTATGACAAGAAGCGAATATTTAGACCGCGAGAGAGATATGCTGCTTAAAGCGTATACAACAGCAACCGGAGAAGAGAAGCGAGAGATAATGCTGAAAATAATGAACATAGATACTCAATCCGGCAATAAGGATACTTACGGCAGAAAATCCAGCGGTTTTTTCACGCGCCGCAGAAACAAAATCATCTACATGAACTGAAAACCGGGGAACCCCCGGTTTTTCTTTTGTTTTTTTGTTATAATTAATAACGTTTTTTTATTAACGATGTTTTGGCGAACATATTTTCGTTTTTGCCCTTTTCATAAAATCACTATTGTGATATAATGTTTTAGAAATAAGTAAGGGAACGGATATCCTGGATTTGATTAAACAAAGGACTATTTATTATATCGTATATTTTTATGCAGAGCAGGGGTTGTTATGGGGTTATTTAAAGTAGTATCCGAATATACGCCTAAAGGCGACCAGCCAAAAGCTATCAGAGAGCTGGCTGAAGGAATTTCAAAAGGATATAAGTTTCAGACACTGCTGGGAGCGACAGGGACGGGAAAAACTTTTACCATAGCCCACCTTATCCAGGAGGTTCAAAAGCCTACTTTGGTCATTGCGCACAACAAAACTCTAGCAGGACAGCTATGCAGCGAGCTGAAGGAGTTTTTTCCAAACAATGCTGTAGAGTATTTTGTGAGCTATTACGACTACTACCAGCCCGAGGCATACATACCCCAGACCGACACATATATTGAAAAGGACTCTTCCATAAACGACGAGATAGACAAGCTGAGGCATTCGGCTACAGCAGCACTCTTTGAAAGAAGGGATGTGGTGATTGTTGCCAGTGTTTCGTGCATTTACAGCCTGGGTTCGCCCGAAGATTATAAAAATCTTGTCATTTCCCTCAGAACCGGCATGGAGAGAGAAAGAGACGAAGTGGTGCGCAGGCTCATAGAAATACAGTACACCAGGAACGAATATGAATTCCAGCGGGGTACGTTTAGAGTGCACGGCGACGTTCTGGAAATATACCCTGCATCTTTTACGGAGAGGGCTGTGCGGATTGAGTTTTTCGGGGATACCATCGAAAGAATTACTGAAATTGATACTTTAACGGGTGAAATAATAGGCGAAAGGAATCATGTTTCCATATTCCCCGCCTCTCATTACACCACATCGAAGGACAAAATAGAAGCCGCTATAAAATCTATTCAAGAAGAATTAAAGCAGCGGGTAGCGGAGCTGAAAAAGATGAACAAGGAGCTGGAAGCGGCGCGGCTGGAGCAGAGGACCAATTACGATATTGAAATGCTCAGGGAGATGGGTTACTGCAAAGGGATAGAGAATTACTCCAGACATCTTACCGGCCGAAAACCAGGAGAAGCCCCCTTTACGCTTCTGGATTATTTCCCGAAAGATTTTCTTATAATAATTGACGAGTCACATGTCACTCTGCCGCAGCTGCGTGCCATGTGGGCGGGTGACAGATCCCGCAAAGAGTCTCTGGTGGAACACGGCTTTAGACTGCCTTCGGCTTTTGACAACAGGCCACTCGTTTTCGAAGAATTCGAGGAACGCATAAACCAGGCGGTTTTTCTTTCAGCTACACCCGGCCCTTATGAATTGCAGAAGAGTTCCCAGGTGGTGGAACAAATAATACGGCCCACGGGTCTGGTGGATCCGGAAGTGGAAGTAAGGCCTGTGAAAGGGCAGATAGACGATTTGATTGCTGAAATAAAAAAGAGGGCGCAGAAAGACCAACGCGTCCTAGTAACCACCCTCACAAAAAAGATGGCGGAAGATCTTACCGATTACCTTAAAGAATCGGGCATCAGAGTGAGATACCTTCACTCAGAAATCCATACCCTAGAGCGTTTGCAGATATTGAGGGATTTGAGGATTGGAAAGTTTGACTGCTTGGTGGGGATAAATCTTTTGAGGGAAGGCCTTGATCTGCCGGAGGTCTCCCTGGTGGCAATACTGGATGCGGACAAAGAAGGGTTTCTGCGTTCCGAGACATCGCTGATACAGACCATAGGCCGGGCTGCACGAAATGCAGAAGGCAGAGTTATCATGTACGCCGATACCATAACCGAATCCATGGCTAAAGCGATAAATGAAACCAACCGGCGCCGCAAGATTCAGATGGAATATAATAAGAAACACGGAATAATTCCTCAAACGGTAAAAAAATCTGTGAGGGACGTTATAGAAGCCACAAAAGTGGCAGAAGACGGCGCCGAGTATCTGCCTGAAAAAGATGTTACAAAAATGAACAAAAAACAGCTCAAGTCTTTCATTGAGAAACTCGAAAAAGATATGAAGCAAGCCGCAAAGAACTTGGAGTTTGAAAAAGCTGCCCATCTCAGAGACCTAATTTTTGAGTTGAAAGCTGAAGCTTTCAGTGTTGTGCGAAAAGCAGATGTCAGGGGCAGTAACCCCCAAAACAGTTCTTCTGGCTAAAAGTTTAGCTTTGAATTCTACACACTCTAGGGCCGGTGAAAATCTGCATTTGGAGTGATAATCAGTGTCAACAGATAGAATCGTTGTCAAGGGTGCACGAGAGCACAATTTAAAAAATATAGATGTAGAAATTCCTAGAGATAAACTGGTGGTTATTACTGGGCTTTCCGGTTCAGGAAAATCCACGTTAGCTTTTGACACCATATATGCCGAAGGGCAGAGACGATATGTGGAATCGCTTTCGGCCTATGCACGTCAATTTCTCGGGCAGATGGACAAACCCGATGTAGATTACATAGAAGGCCTTTCGCCAGCTATTTCAATAGACCAAAAAACCACTAGCAAAAATCCGAGGTCTACTGTAGGGACAGTAACGGAAATATATGATTATCTCAGATTACTTTTTGCAAGAATCGGAAAGCCACATTGCCCCAAATGCGGCAAAGAGATCACTCAGCAGACCATTGACCAAATGGTGGATGCGGTTATGGAACTGCCTACTGGCACAAAAATACAGGTAATGGCTCCAGTGGTTAGGGGGAGAAAGGGCGAATACCAGAAACTTTTTGAGCAGATAAAAAAGAACGGTTTTGTGAGGATAAGAGTGGACGGCGAGATTAAGGATGTTGGCGAAGAAATAAAGCTGGATAAATACAAAAAGCACGATATTGAAATCATAGTGGACAGAATTGTATTGAAGCCCGGGATAGAGTCTAGACTGGCGGATTCCATAGAGATTGCCCTTTCGCAGTCAGAAGGGCTTGTGATAATAGATGTAATCGATGGCACACAGATGCTTTTTTCCCAGAATTTTGCATGTGCGGATTGCGGTGTGAGCCTTGAAGAACTCACTCCCCGCATGTTTTCTTTCAACAGCCCTTACGGCGCATGCCCTGTGTGCAGTGGCCTTGGCATAAATATGGAAATTGATCCTGAACTGGTTATTCCCGACCGCTCCAAATCCATATCCGAGGGAGCGGTTGAGCCGTGGAACAGCACTCCCGAAGGCTATTATTTTCAAATGTTGAAGGCTGTGTTGAAACATTACGGATGCGATGTAAACACCCCCATAAAAGATATGCCCAAAGAGGCTGTGGATGCAATCCTTTACGGCTCCAATGAGCCCATAGAATTTATTTATGAAAGCAAGTTCGGTGGTAATGCCAGGCATTTTAAAGGATATTTCGAGGGCGTAGTGAACAATTTGAAGAGACGATATCAGGAGACGGATTCGGAATGGTCCCGGGAAGAGATAGAGGAATATATGAGCGCAAAACCGTGCCCTGCTTGCAGGGGAGCGAGGCTTAAGCCGGAAAGTCTGGCGGTGACGGTGGGCGGCAAGTCCATAGCCGAAGTTACGGCCTTTTCCATCAAGGAAGCCATAGATTTTTTTAATACACTTCCCCTTACTCCAAGAGAAGAAATGATAGCGCATCAGGTTTTGAAGGAGATAAAAAACCGCCTTAGATTTCTGGTGGATGTAGGGCTCGACTATCTCACCCTGGATCGGCCGTCCGGCAGTCTGTCTGGCGGAGAATCCCAGAGGATAAGGCTGGCCACTCAGATCGGGTCACAGCTGGTGGGAGTGCTATACATCCTTGACGAGCCTAGCATAGGGCTTCACCAGCGGGACAATGAAAGGCTGCTCAAGACATTAAAAGAGCTTCGGGATTTAGGGAATACAGTGCTAGTAGTGGAGCATGATGAGGATACCATGCGAGCGGCGGATTACATCATAGATATAGGTCCCGGCGCAGGAGAACGCGGAGGCTATGTGGTGGCCGCCGGCCCTCCTGAAGCCATAGAAAGATGCGAGAACTCAATTACTGGCCAGTACCTCAGCGGAAAGAGAAAGATTCCGGTGCCTTCCATAAGGAGAAAGCCCGGCGAAAAGTGGTTGGAACTAAAGGGCTGCAGGGAACATAATCTGAAAAATATCGATGTTAAGATTCCTCTTGGCCTCTTTGTGTGCGTGACCGGCGTATCAGGATCGGGCAAAAGCACTTTAATTAATGAAATTTTGCATAAAGCATTGAAGCAAAAGCTTTACCACGCCCGGACAAATCCTGGCGATTACGATGAAATCCTGGGCACCGAGCATATAGAAAAAGTAATAGACATAGACCAGTCGCCTATAGGAAGGACTCCGAGATCAAATCCAGCCACTTATACCGGCGTGTTTAACGATATCCGCGAAGTTTTCGCAATGACTCCTGAAGCCCGCATGAAGGGGTACAAACCGGGACGTTTCAGTTTCAACATAAAGGGCGGCAGGTGTGAAGCCTGCAAGGGCGACGGAATCATCAAAATAGAGATGCATTTCCTGGCGGATATTTATGTGCCGTGTGAGGTTTGCAAGGGCAAAAGGTACAACCGGGAGACTTTGGAAGTGAAATACAAGGGCAAAAATATAGCTGAAGTTTTGGATATGACAGTGGAAGAAGCCCTGGAATTCTTTCAGAATATCCCCAAAATCAAGCGAAAGCTGGATACACTGAAAGATGTGGGATTGGGTTACATCAAGCTGGGCCAGTCATCCACAACTCTGTCTGGAGGGGAAGCCCAGAGAGTGAAACTTGCCACAGAGCTTTCAAGGAAAAGCAATGGAGGGACAGTCTATATTCTTGATGAGCCCACTACCGGTTTGCACACGGCTGATATCCAAAACCTGCTGAATGTGCTGCAAAGGTTGGTAGAAGGAGGTAGCACCGTTATTGTAATAGAACACAATCTAGATGTAATAAAGACAGCCGATTACATCATAGATCTCGGCCCAGAGGGCGGTGACAGAGGAGGAGAGGTAGTGGCTACAGGTACTCCCGAGCAGGTGGCTGAGAATATTAATTCATACACGGGTCAGTTTTTACGGAAAGTGTTGAACATAAACCCGGATGATTTGCCAAAAAAAATGCCTTTAATTCAAAATTCCCGAAAGAAAAAATTGGGATAAAGCAACAGCATGTTTTTGCAATAATGCTGCGATAGCTGTGGAATAAACGTTAAAGATAGATTTTTACACTGTTGTCAAGTGTACGAAACCCTCATTTGAGGGTATTTTTTTATGTAATATTTGATTATTATTACTTAAAAAATATTGACAAATTGTTGTAAAGGGCATTGAATTTAAGTATAATAAAAAAAAAGCAAAAATTAAACTGAAATTAAAGGAAAAATTATTTTTATGTCGAACATCTATATATAGATTGAAAAAACAAAAACTTTTTAACCTTTACGGATTTGTAAATAGATTAACTAATAAGGGAGGGAATTTTATAAGGAAAGATATTGGTCAAAAGATTAAAGAATTGAGGAACACTCGAGGCTTAACGTTAAAACAATTAAGTGAGAAATCAGACCTTTCGGTCGGATTTTTATCACAGGTAGAAAGAGGTGTTGCTTCTATAGCAATTACTTCTCTTGAAAAAATTGCAAAAGTGTTTGAAGTCGATTTATCATATTTTTTTACCCTTCCACAAAAACATGAATCATTGATAATGCGGAGTTACGAACAAGAAGTTTTCTCTGTAGAAGAATCAAGAATATACCATAGATTAGCAAATGATACAGATGGCAAAATGCTTGAACCCATGTTGATAAGCATATTACCTAATCAGAGCAGAGAAGGCATAACACCCTATTCACATAATGGGGAAGAATTTGTTTATGTATTAGAAGGTATACTTACAGTCTTAATTGATGATGAGGAATACCAATTAAATCCGGGAGATAGCATTCATATGTTATCGACAATTCCTCATGAATGGGCCAATTTTACTAATAAATTAGTTAAGGTGTTATGTGTAAGTATACCACGAATTTTTGAACGAAAATAAGAACTTGATTTTAAGAAAACATAAAAAGCAAGGAGGTAATTTTTATGGCTTGGAGAATAGGGGTAGATATTGGTGGAGCTTTTACAGATTTATACGCAGTTGATTTAGAGAGCGGAAAAAGTATTTGGGTAAAAGTCGAATCGACACCACCTAATTTTGAAGAGGGTGTTATTAGAGGAATTGAAGAATTGGAAAAACAAGGAGTTTGTGTTAAAGATACAAGACAAGTAATTCATGGTCAAACTGTTGTTATTAACTCAATTATCACAAGAAATGGGGCGAATGTCGGGTTTATAACTACGGCTGGATATGATATTTTGGATATTCAAAGGGCTAATAGAAGAGACATATTTAATTTTAAATATAAAAAGCCTACCCCGTTCGTCTCTAGATACATGAGTGAATGGATAAATGAGCGTATAGATGCTGATGGCAGTGTGTATAAACCACTAAATGAAGAAGAAGTTAAAAAAGCTGCAGAAATATTAATAAAAAAAGGTGCTGAATCTTTTGCAATTGGTTTTATAAACAGCTATCAAAATACGTCCCATGAAGCAAAAGCAAAAAAAATAGTCGAACAAATCCTTATAGACAATGGTTTTGAAAAACCACTCGTTACGATATCGAGTGATTTAAGCCGTGAGTGGAGAGAATATGAGCGATTTAATACTGCTGTGCTAAATGCGTATGTTCAGCCTATATTTGTTAAATATATAGAAAAACTAGAAAAAACATTGAAAGAAAAGGGTTTCAATGGAGTCTTTTACCTAACCCTTGCCTCTGGAGGGATGGCAACTTCAGATTATGCTAAAAAATATCCAATTACTACAGTAGAAGGAGGCCCAATAGCTGGAATCATAGGAGGTACTATATTAGGGCGCCTGTTGAAAGAAAATAATATAATTATTATCGATGGTGGCAGCACAACAACAAAAGCGGGATTAGCTAAAGACTTAATATCCCAAGTAAATACAGAATATTGGATTGAACAAGACGAATGGAATCCAGGTTACCCAACAAGAGTGCCCGTAATAAATATTACCGAGATAGGTACAGGGGGAACTAGTTTGGTATGGGTCGATGAAGCTGGAAACCTTCAAGTAGGGCCAAAGGCTGCTGGTGCAAGACCCGGACCTGCTTGTTATGGTATGGGGGGAGAAAAACCAACATTAACAGATGCATATGTCATTACTGGTTATTTGAATCCAGACTATCTGTTAGGAGGTAATCTTAAAATACACAAAAATTTGGCTGAAAAAGCATTTAAAAATATCGCAAAACGGTTAAATATTGATGTTAAAGATGCAGCTTATGGCGCTATTAGAGTAGCAAACGATAACTCATCAAATCTAATAAGATTAATATCAATAAGGAAAGGATTTGATCCAAGAGAATTTACACTTATTGCCCATGGCGGTTCTGGACCGATGATGGCTCCTTTTATTGCTGAAGAACTATCAATACCTAAAGTAATAGTTCCAACAATCCCAAGCGGAGTCTTCAATTCATGGGGTATGATTGGATTGGATATCAGACATGAATTAGTTCAGACAAGTATCACACCAATTAAAGAAGATGAAAACTTTACAAAACTTATAAATTCCATTTTCGAAGAATTAGAAAGTAATATTAAAATGACTTTTCAAAGCGAGAATATTGATCCGAAGGATGTTGAAATACAGAGATTTTTAGACATGAAATACGAAGGGCAGGCTCATACTTTAAAGATTTCATGTACTGAAAGGAAACTCGGGATAGAAGAGATTAAGGATATTACAAAGACTTTTCATGAGGCTCATTTTAGAGAATTTGGGTTTAATATGATAGAAAGTGGAATAGAAATAGTTAATTTCCATATAGTTGGCATACATAAAGTTAAACATACAAAAATTGAAAAACAAAATAATTTCGCTTCACTTATCGATGCACGCTTGGGTGAAAGAAAAGTGTACAACGGTATAGAAGAAATTTTAGTACCAGTATACAAAAAGGAAAAGATTCCAACAAATGCTGCCATTGAAGGCCCTTGCATAATTGAGGGAGATACTTCAACAATAATTGTTACTGAAAACTTCAAGGCAAATCATGACGAGTATGGGAATTTAATAATGGTAAGGAAGGGATAAGAATGAGAGTTTATATAGGTAAATTTGTAACTTCTACATTAAATGACATTAGAGGTGATAGAAATGACTAAAGATGCTGTATCGATTAGAATCATTAAAAATTCTTTAGATAATATAGCTAAAGAGATGTTCTGGGCTACAATAAAAACGGCTATGAGCAGCATCATTTATGAGACATATGATTTTGCACCGGCACTTACTAATGCCAAAGGTGATTTAATTTCAATTGGAACAGGAATACCTGTATTTCTTGGGGTCATGCCTATTATTGCCAAGGCAGTGATGGAGGATATAGAAAAACACAACTTAGGATTAAGTCCAGGCGATATTTTTGTAATAAATGACCCTTATAGGATTAGCACTCATCTAAATGATGTTGCTTTAGCGATGCCCATATTTTACAAAGATGAAGTTATTGCAATAGGTACAATAAGAGGTCATGTTAACGATGTAGGGGGTATGAATCCCGGGAGCTGGGGCCCTAATGCCACAGAAATATATCAAGAAGGTCTAGTTATTCCTACATCCCATTTTTATAGGCAGGGAAAATTAAACAAAGAAATAGCGAGAATGATATTACATAATACTAGAATTCCTGATTTTGTTTATGGAGATTTAGAAGCTCTTGCTGCGGCATTGAGATATGCTGATGGTAGAATAAAAGAACTTTGTGATAAATATGGAGTGGAACTTGTTCGTGAAGCGATGGAGGATAGAATAAATGACGGACGAATCATTGCAAAAAATAGGTTAAAAGAATTAATAAAAGGTGAATTCTTTGCTGAAGAAAATATAGAAAAATATGAAGGAATGAAAGAGGATCTTAGGATTACAGCAAAGGTCAAAATCACTGATGATAAATTTATTGTTGATTTTACGGATAATCCTCCACAGGTGAAAGCCCCAATAAATACCACTTTTGCTGGAATATACACTGCTGTAGCGGCTGCTTTTACTGCAGTTACAGAACCTCATGTAGCCCTTAATCAAGGATATTTAGAATCAATTGAAGTTATTTGCCCAGAAGGTACTTTGTTTAATGCTCGTCCGCCTGCGCCAGTTAGCTGTTATTGGGAGACTACGTTCTATGCAGTGGACCTAATATGGAAAGCTTTAGCCCCTCATCTGCCCGATAAATTTACAGCGGGTCATTTCCTATCAGTCGTTAGTGAAACTCTCAGCATGATCGACCCTAGAGATGGAAGATATAAGATCTTATGTGAACCTAATCCAGGGGGGTGGGGAGCTGGAATTGATAAAGATGGAGAATCATGCCTCGTTTCAGTTGCAGATGGTGAAACTTACTGCCATCCTGTGGAAGTAATCGAAAGGGATTATCCTATTAGAGTCGAGTGTATGAAATTCAATTTAGAAGATGGGGTAGGTCATGGGATGCATAGAGGCGGTTTTGGAATGAGGAAAGATTACAGAATACTTGCAGATGAAGCTAATTTAGTCTGTTCTATAAACAGGATTAAATATCCCCCATGGGGAATTGAGGGCGGTAAAGACGGTTCATGTAACCATATAGTTGTAATAAGAGACGGTAAAGATATCTGGGATGGGGGAAGAGCATCTAACTTCCCGGTCAAGAAGGGGGATATTGTTAGCATAAGAAGTGGAGGTGGCGCAGGATGGGGTAATCCATTAGACCGAGAACCTAGTTTGGTTCTTGAGGATTATAAAAACGGATTAATAGATATAGAAACAGCTAGAGAAAATTACGGAGTAATTATTATAGATTTGAAAACCCCTTCGGTCGATTTAGAAGCTACAAAAAAGCTTCGAGAACAGATGAGAAAAAACGCAATGAAATCTATCAGTATTTAAAAATTGACGCTAATCTAAAAATAACCTCATTAAATCTATGCGAAATTAAAGATAAAAGATAAATAAAATTAGTGCAAAAAGGAGAATAATTGGTGAAAACGATTAAAATAACTTTTGAGAGAGGCGGTACATTAATTGCCGATTTAAATGACCGTGCCCCAGAGTCAGTAAAAAGCATATTAAATATTTTGCCAATTTATTCCACAGTGTATCATACAAGGTGGTGTGGGCGAGAGATAAGTGTTGGCATAAAAACCGTAAAAAAACCTCCCAAAGAAAACAGCTCCAATCTCGTAAGCAAATTTGACGTTGCCTATTGGAGAGATTGGGATTCTAAAATTTCAGGGAAAGAATCACCTCATGATGAGGCTATTGCCATATATTATGGTCCAGAAATTTTGAGGTATCACAACGGATTTCTTACTACAAATATTATAGGCAGAATTCGATGGGAGCAGGAAGAATTACTGGAATCAATTGGCATTAGAATATGGCAATGTGGAAGAGAAAATGTAGTGATCGAGGAATATAAAATATAAATTTGGACATTAAGCATGAGATTTGAAAGGAAGCGTTAATATTTTTAAATATATATAATACTTTACAATGCTTAGTGAAAAGAAATTTAATAATTGATGAAAGGAGTGTTCATTTTAAAATGCTACGGTCAAATTTAACTAAGACGAAAAGATTATTAGTCATTTTGCTGGCAGCATTAACTATTATGTCTTTTACAGGATGTGGAAAACAAGCGGCTGAACAAAAACAACCTTCGACCGGGGAGAATTATAAGCCTAAACCAGAGGATTACATTGTAAGAGTTACCGGTTCTTTTCCTCTGTATACTGATCCCGCTGTGGGCAGTAACGCTATAGAGGCTGCTGCTTTATTTAATCTATACGATGCTTTGGTATTTCCGGACATCAATGGAGAAATTAAGCCAAACCTGGCTACAGACTGGACAGTCTCTAATGATGGGTTAACGTATACATTCCATTTGAGAAAGGGCGTAAAATTCCATGATGGCAGTGAAGTTAAAGCAGAAGATGTAGCCTTTAGTATGAACCGCATGTTAACTATTGGAGAAGGTTTTGCTTATTTGTATACTCCTTACGTTAAAGAGGCGGTTGCGAAAGATGATTATACTGTTGAATTCAGAATGAAAAAGACATTTGGACCATTTATAGCAAGTTTAGTCAGACTTTATGTTGTCAACAAAGACCTTGTAATGAGTCATATAGAAAAACCAGGACCTTATGGTGAAATGGGTGATTACGGTAAAAAATGGCTTCTAACCCATGATGCTGGGAGCGGGCCTTATGAGATTCAGGAAGTCAAATTGGAAGAATATTTGATAGGTAAGAAGTTTAATGATTATTGGAAAGGATGGCAACCCAATGCACCGGAGTATTTTAAAATTCTTTCAGCAACCGATCCAGTGACCGTGCGCACATTGATGTCTAGACGAGAATTAGAAATAACTGATGAATGGCAGTCAGAAGATAATTTAAATGCTCTTAGCAAAATAGAAGGGATAGAGATAGCGCGCATGCCTGCTGGTGCCATGGTTGATTTTGATTTAAATACTAAGAAGCCGCCTACTGATGATATACATTTTCGCAAGGCATTGGCCTATCTTATGGATTATGATGCAGCTACTACCCAAGTTTTTCCTGGTACTAAACAGGCTGTTGGTCCTGTAGCATCGATATATAAGGGGCATGACCCAAATCTGTATCAATATAAATACAATAAAGAGAAAGCTCTTGAGGAATTAAAACAATCCAAGTATTGGGGCAAACTTGATCAATACCCAGTGACTTTGGCATGGAGTGCAGATGTTCCCGATGAAGAGAAACTTGCATTAATTCTACAGTCTAAAGCTGCGGAAGTAGGGATAAAAATTGATATAGTAAAAACACCTTTTACTACTCTAATTCAGCAGGCACAATCTATTGATACAACTCCTAATGCGACTATTATGTTTCCTGGTGATAGCTATGATGAAGCAGGATCAGTGCTAGCGTTGCGATATCATTCGAGCACTGCAGGTACCTTTGTGCAATTCGAATGGTTAAAGGACTCTGAAATAGATGCAGCAATTGAAAAAGCTTTATCTACATTAGATAAGGAAGAAAGATTTAAACAGTATTCAGAAATACAAAAGAAAATTGTCGACTTATGCCCGACTATCTGGGTGTTGGAACTGCCAGAAAGAAGGGCGTATCAGGCTGCATATTTATCATGGCCAGAAGCTGATGCAGCAAAGCAAGGCACACTGAATGCACCGATTATGGGCAGATTTCTTTACTTCCATGATATGAAAGTATATCCTGAAAAGCGCATGGAATTGTTAAAAAAGTAAATTTATCTCCAACAGATGGGGTTTAAAAAACTCCATCTGTTGGATTCAGCTTTTTAGTTCCAAAACAAAAGGAGGATAATCCTTTGAAAAGTCGACACTTTATTATTCATCGATTGGCCTGGTCAGTTTTCGTTCTGGTTGGACTGTCAATTTTAATTTTCTTTATTGCTCGAGTAATACCTGGAGACCCTGCGCGTATGGCTCTGGGGCCGAGAGCACCTCAATGGGCCGTGGATAATTTGGTTAAAGAGCTGCATCTCAATGAACCTATTTATGTTCAGTATTGGCTTTGGTTAAAAGGAGTACTTCACGGTGATTTCGGTACTTCACTGGTCACTCGACGGCCGGTATCTGCAGATATTAAAGAATTTTTTCCTGCCACCCTTGAGCTTATTGTTGTTGCAGCTATTATTGAGACCGTTGGAGGTATCCTTTTGGGAGCGCTATCTGCAAGGTATTCGGGAAGTTGGTTTGATAGTCTTGTCCGTTTAATAGCTTATTTAGGTGTTGTTACCCCTGCTTTTGTCTGGGCAATTATATTTATGCTAATCTTTGGATATGTTTGGCCTATTCTTCCGATTCTTGGTCGTATTGATTCTAATTTGACTGTGCCGCCCACTGTGACAGGCTTAATGACGATTGACAGTCTACTGGCAGGAGATTTCGAAGCTTTTAAAAGTGCTTTTTTACATTTGCTTTTGCCAGCTCTTGCCCTTGCTATGGGCGGCATGTCTCAGGCGGCTCGTATTACCCGCGCTAGCATGTCGGAAAATTTATCGCGCGATTATGTGGGCTCAGAAATGGCTGCCGGAATTCCTATGAAGCTTATCATCCTTAAATATGTGCTAAGGCCTTCTCTGATTCCTACTGTAACCATTATAGCTTTAGATATAGCCGCTATGTTAGGAAATGCTTTTTTGGTTGAACTCGTCTTTAATTATCCTGGGATATCGAGATATGGCATAAATGCCATGCTTACTAAAGACCTTAATGCAATTGTTGCTGTAATAATGGTTATAGGGTTAGCTTTTGTGGTAATGAATTTTATTGTGGATTTAATTGTGGCCTATTTGGACCCAAGAATCAGGCTACAGGGAGGTAAATAAGTTGATTTCGATAAAAACTAAAAAAACTAATAAAAAATGGGCTGCAAAATTAGACGGTTTATGCAGATCATGGTATAAGTTTTCGAGAAACAAACTTTCGGTATTCGGGTTAATAATAGTTTTAACGGTGATTTTTATAGCATTGTTTGCTGATAAAATAGCGCCTTTCCCTGAACATGCTGGCGCTTTTGTGGATTTAGGTAATGCTGGTAGACCTCCGGGAGAGGGGTACTTATTCGGGACAGATCAATACGGTAGAGATATTCTAAGTAGAATTTTTTTCTCTTTCCGTGGAGCCATAATTATGGGGATAGGTGTTTTGGCCGTAGCTGTACCGGTAGGAGTATTTCTAGGTTTAATTGCCGGCTATTTTCAAGGAAGCCTTATAGAACCATTAATAATGAGAACGGTAGACATTTTTTTGGCTTTACCACCTTTGGTGCTTGCTCTAGCAGTATCAGCAGTTTTACGCCCAACCCTTTTTAATTCAATGATGGCAGTTTCTTTCGCATGGTGGGCGTGGTATACACGACTATCGTATGGGATGGCTTCATCTATACGTAACGAATTTTATATTCAATCTGCAGAATTAATAGGCGCCAGCCGACTCCACATATTACTTCGCGAAATTTTGCCAAATTGTCTTGGACCAATTTTTACCAAGATGACCTTGGATATGGGATGGGTTATTCTTATTGGCGCTTCACTCAGTTTCGTTGGCATGGGTGAACAGCCTCCGAAACCTGCATTAGGTACCATGGTCGCTGATGGCGCTAAATATATACCGCATATGTGGTGGTTAGCAGTATTTCCTGCACTAGCTATTATGATTATTGTCCTCGGATTTAATTTACTTGGAGATGGAATAAGAGATATGCTAAGCACAGAGGAGGTGTAAAAACATGTCAACACCATCAATTTTAAACATCCAGGATCTCCATGTGTGGTTTCGAGTTTACGGAGGAGTAATGAAAGTGCTTGACGGTGTAGATTTTGAGGTGAATCATGGAGAAAAAGTTGGTCTGGTAGGAGAAAGCGGATGTGGGAAAACAACGACTATGAAAAGTATTTTGAGAATTTTACCCCGCCAGGCAATAATACCAAAAGGTAAGATAATATTTCAAGGTCATGAAGTACTTACTATGAAATGGCGGGAACTTCAAGAATTAAGGGGTCAAAAGATTTCAATGATATTTCAAGATCCTACGGCTGCTTTAAATCCTGTTTTTACAATAGGTGAACAAATAAAAGATACAATAAAATATTCAGGGATTGCAGAAAAGGACACTGAAACCATTAAAAATATTGCAATAAAAGCTTTGCGCGATTGTGCTATGCCTGACCCGGAGCGTATTATGAAAAATTATCCTTTCCAGCTAAGTGGAGGTATGAGGCAGAGGGTATGTATTGCTATGGCTCTTGCCACCGCAAGCAATCTTCTCATTGCTGACGAACCTACGACAAATCTAGATGTTACCATTCAAGACCAAGTGCTTAATTTGATTCGAACATTGGTACAGGAAAAAGGCACATCTTTAATTCTCATTACTCATTCCTTGGGGGTCGCTAGGGAAATGACTGACCGCATATACGTAATGTATGCAGGGCGAATTGTTGAAATGGCCTCAACCCAAGAAATTTTTGAAAAGCCTTATCATCCTTATACAAGAGGCTTGTTAAATTCCATTCCAAAATTAACCGGCGAAGGCATGATGGTAGGAATTCCTGGACATTTGCCAAACTATCTAAATCCACCATCGGGATGCAGATTTCATCCTCGTTGTGATGATGCAATGCCAGAATGTCGGATAAAAAAGCCTCCTTTTATTGAAGTTAATAATGGCCACAAGGTAGCATGTTTTTTATATAAAGGATAAAGATTTCAAGGATCATTCGGTCAATAAGGAATGGAAGGATGTGTAAAAATTGGCTGAAGATATGTTGATAATAAAAGACTTAAAAAAATACTTTCCCACAGAAAAGAAGGATTTATATGTGCGAGCAGTTGACTCCATAAATTTAACAATAAAAAAGGGTGAAGTAGTGGGTTTGGTAGGAGAATCAGGTTCTGGCAAAAGCACTACTGCTTACATGGTCATGGGTAGTTATGCTCCTACATCGGGTAAAATTATATTCAACGGCCAGGATATTTCAATTCCTGCCAAGAAAAGGCCTTTAACTATTAAAAAAAATATTCAAATTGTATTTCAAGATCCCGGAACATCGCTTAATCCTCAGCGAACTGTAGGGCAAATCTTGGGCCTACCTTTGCGAGTACATCACATTGTGCCAAACAAAGACATGAATGATAGAATTATCAAACTCCTGGATATGGTAGGACTATCTGAGGATTATATGTATAAGTATCCCCGTACGCTTGGAGGGGGAGAAAGGCAGCTAGTAGCAATAGCCCGGGCTTTGGCTACTGATCCTTCTCTTCTAGTATTAGATGAACCCACTTCTGCACTTGACGTATCGGTGCAAGCAAAAATTATAAATACACTTATGAATTTGCAAAAGCAATTGGGAATGTCTTATTTATTTATTACACATGATATGAGTTTAATGCGTAATATAGCAGATAGAATAGCCATAATGTATTTGGGGAAAATTGTTGAGATAGCTGCTGCGACGGACTTTTTCCAGCGTCCTTTACATCCATATACACAAATGCTTTTATCTTCAATTCCAGTTGTTTTGAAAGCAGAACAAGAGCTTAAACCTAAAAGAATACGCTCTCAAGGAGAAATACCGAGTCCTGTAAATATTCCATCAGGCTGCAGATTTCATACTCGCTGCCCTCAAGCTGGTGAATATTGTATGAAAGAAGAGCCTTCAATGGTTGAAGTATTTAATCAGCACTTCGTATCATGTCATTTATATAAAAAATAAATAACCATAGTATTCATAAAAAGCGTTGAATTGGAGTTATAAATAGTATATAATTTGTTTGTAATTTCAACAGAAAATGGAAATCTAAACATATAATGTATATACAATTATGTATATAGAATTTCAAAGTAGTATGTTATGAGGAAAATCGGGTATGACAAAAATATATATTTTTTATTTTTATTTATAAGCAGAGGTAGAAAACACTATTTTTTGTAATCAAAACTAAAAATAAAAATTAAAAGAAAGATATTATAAATAATTAATAATTATTAGGGGAGGAATATGGATGCTGTTGGAAAAACAGAGAGAAAAACTTATCAATTTAATGAAAGAAAATAAAACGGATGTATTGGTGGTAGGGCCTTCGCCCGATCTGGAATACCTGACGGGGCTCCACCCTTTGATTGATGAAAGGTTCAAAGCGTTATTCATTTTGTCGGACGGAAGATATTTTTATATTTCCCCTGAACTCTGCTATGAAGAGAGTCGGGAAGTATTGGGCGAAAATACGGATATATTCACCTGGAGCGACTCCAAAGGCTTTCTTGAAGCGTTTGAAGAAATGAATAAACACTATAATTTGGATGGCAAAACCATAGGAGTAAACGACGGAATAAGGGCTGTGGACTTGCTCGCAATGGGAAATGTTTTAAATGCGACTTTTACGAACGGCTGCAGCATTATGGAAAAAATGAGAATTATTAAGACAAAAGAAGAAATGGAGAAACTGAGGAAAGCGGCTAAAATTGCAGATGAGGCGGCGACTCAGATAATAAAATTCATAAAGCCGGGAATTACAGAAAGAGAAATAAAAAACAGGATTGAGCACATACTTTTTGAAAACGGCGGACAGGAACTGGCATTTAAAACCATAGTGGCATCCGGCCCCAACAGTTCCAAGCCCCATTACACCGATGACGGCAGGGTAATCGAAAAAAGAGATGTGATAATAATGGACTTCGGGTGTCGGTATAACGGATATTGTTCAGATATTTCCAGGACTGTATTTGTGGGTGAACCTACAGATGAACAAAAGAAAATCTACAGCATTGTATGTGAGGCAAACAACAGAGCCGAAAGCCATGTAAAGCAGGGCGTCAGGGCCGAGGAGGTGGACATGGTTGCGAGAAATGTGATAAGAGAGGCCGGCTTTGGTGAGTATTTTTTCAACAGGACGGGCCACGGTATAGGTGTTGGCGTGCATGAAGCTCCTTACATAATGGAAGGAAATAAACAAGTGCTGGAAAACGGCATGGCTTTCAGCATTGAACCAGGCATATATGTACCCGGAAGATTTGGCATGAGGGTTGAAGACATAATTCTCATGAAAGATGGAAAGGGTGAAGTGCTGAATAAGGCCACAAAGGAAATGATAATAGTATATCCGTAATAATTATAAATATAATACAAGCTATGTTTTGATAGCTCTAAAAAACAGCCCGATGCCATGTTAAACTTCCTAAAATACTTAACATGCATTAATCGGGCTTTTAACGTCCAGTTTATGGCGGATGTATGCACATAATTAATATTTATTAAAAACTAAAGCGAATTTATCCATTACTATTTTAGTATAATAGAAATAAATTATAAAATTACAGTAAAAAGAAGGAAATTATTGTACAAGTGAAGAATAATATAACTCATATTTTATTTTAATGAGGAGGGTCACCTATAAGAAAGGATATTGGCAATAAGATAAAAGAATTGCGCACCAATCGAGGATTGACTTTAAAGCAATTGAGCGAGAAGTCAAACCTTTCCATTAGTTTTTTGTCTCAGGTCGAGCGAGGAATGACTTCAATTGCTATAACTTCACTAGAAAAAATCGCAAAAGTACTTGAAGTTGACCTATCATATTTTTTTACTTTGCCGCAAAAGCATGAAGGTTTGATAGTGAGAAGTTATGAACAGGAAGTCTTTTCTGTTGAAGAATCAAGAATTTATCACAGATTGGCAAACGATTTGAATGGAAAGATCCTAGAGCCGATGTTAATAACTCTGTTGCCAAATCAAAGCAGAGAAGAAATAACGACATATTCGCATGAAGGTGAAGAGTTTGTTTACGTTCTAGAAGGCATTTTAACAATCTTCATCGACGGTGAGGAATATCAACTAAATCCTGGAGATAGCATTCATATGTCTTCTACTATTCCTCATGAATGGGCCAATTTTACGAATAAGTTGGTAAAGGTACTGTGCGTAAGTTCCCCTAAAATTTTCCCGAAAAAATAATTAAATTATTCAGGAGCGTGTAAAAATTATGAAACGCCAAGACACCCTTTTGGCTTCAATTGAAAAAGCTAATTTGGACGGAATTTTACTGGTTAAAGACTCGAATATTCGGTATATAAGCGGATTTACAGGTTCTGAATCATATGTGGTGGTATCTAAGCGTGGGAAGGCTTTTATAACTGATTCCAGGTACACTGAGCAGGCAGAGCAGGAATGTCCCGGATTTGAAGTCGTTAGATGGCGCTCGCCTTTCCCAGAACTGGAAGAGACAATTAAAAAGGTGTGTGAACGATTCGGAATTAAGAGGTTGGGATTCGAAAAAGATGTAGTGACTTATGAGAGATACGAAAAATTTAGGGATGGCTTTGGAGATGACATTGAACTGGTACCCACGTCGGGACTGGTAGAAGAGTTAAGATACGTCAAGGACTCCAGTGAAATTGAATGCATAAGAAAAGCGGCCCAAATAGCGGATAGTGCCTTCGAAGAATTATTGAAATCGATAAAGCCCGGCATTACAGAAAAAGATATTGAAATTGAACTTCAGTATCTCATTAAGAAAAAAGGCGCAACGGACATAGGTTTTCCCACCATTGTGGCATCCGGTGCCAGAGGTTCGCTGCCCCATGCTGTACCGTCGGACAGAAGGATTGAATGCGGTGATTTTATTACCATAGACTTTGGAGCACTTTATAACGGCTATCGCTCGGATTGTACGAGGACTTTTGCTGTCGGCAGGGCGGATGAAAGACAGAGATATATTTATAATATTGTTAAAAGGGCTCAACAGATTGGTATTGAAAGTTTAAGACCAAGAGTCTGCGGAAAAGAGCCTGACAAAAATGCTAGAAGTATCATTGAAGAAGCTGGTTTTGGCGAAAATTTCGGGCATGGGCTGGGCCACGGGGTGGGGCTTGAGATCCATGAACAGCCTTTTATGTCATCAAAATGTGATAAAATCATACAGCCAGGTAACGTAGTTACGGTGGAGCCTGGAATATACATACCTGGATGGGGAGGTGTTAGGATAGAAGATACAGTGCTGGTTACTGAAAATGGACCTGAAATACTTACAAAGATCACAAAGGATTTAATAGTGATTTGAAAAAGGTTTATTTAATGCGATGAGCCTATATCAGCCCTGGATGTATCCATACAGGCGCAGATAATAAATTTATTGATGGATTTGCAGGAAAAATTCAAGCTCACATACCTTTTTATTTCACATGATTTGAGCATAGTAAAACACATTTCAAACAAAGTGGCCGTGATGTATTTGGGAGTTATTGTTGAAATCGCGGACAGTTTTGAGCTATATGAAAACCCGCTGCATCCCTATACAAGAGCACTTCTGTCTGCGATTCCGCTGCCGGATCCCAAAATGGAGAGGACCAGGGAGAGAATTCTTCTGCAAGGGGATGTATTGAGCCCAATAGATCCTCCAAGCGGTTGTAGATTTGTGACCAGGTGCGGCTGTGCGGTTGCGCAGTGCAAAGAAATAATGCCCGAATTAAAAGAAAGAAGGTCGGGACATTTTGTAGCGTGTCATCTTTTATGGTGTTTGACGCTCGCCGGCCTTTTAACTGAAAATAAAGTGTCTCATTTATGATACAGTGTACCGAAAATGGTCGAAGCGATGTAATCAAAATGGTCGCCTCTGAAAATAAAAGGAATTTTTAGCGGCATAAAATCGCGATAAACGGCCTGTTTTCATGAATTATTACTAGCCTTTAATTGACCCTTGCCATGCTGGTATGAAAAATGCATATATTATATCAAAGATAAGTAAGGTTAAACCGTCTTTATATTGTTTTTGATGAACAAATAATGCTTATTTTATAAGGAGGCTGAAATCTATGAGTGAATCTTTGGGATGTGTGGCTGTTGAAAAAGAAATGCAAAAAAAGAGGGCTGCCGTAAGGCCGATGAATGAAAGGATTGCAAAACTCCGACAGGAGAGCGTTGGGGCACAAGTGAGAATATCCGATGAAAGAGCCAGAATAATTACCGAGTTTTATAAGAGCGGAATTGCTGCAGGCAAATCTATTCCCGTTCAGCGGGCGATGGCCTTCAAATACCTAATGGAGCGTGTAAGCCTGCCGGTGGAAGATGGGCAGTTGATTGTGGGTTTGAGGGGGACCGGACCGCAGGAAGTTCCCACATATCCGGAAATGTGTACGCACAGTATGCAGGATCTGGAAATATTGAACTCAAGAGAAAATATGCCTTACAAGGTAGACGATAAAACCCGAGAGTTATATCAAAAAGAAATAATACCGGCATGGAAAGGCAAAACATTGAGAGACATTATTTTTGAAAACCTTTCTGATGATTGGCTGGAAGCTTATAAAGCCGGAATCTGGACGGAATTTATGGAACAAAGGGCGCCAGGCCATACTGCCGGCGGCGAAAGAATATTCAAAATGGGCCTCTTAGATATAAAAGAGGAGATAAAGAAAAAAATCCAGGAACTGCAGCCCGATGACCCGGAATTCTACGATAAAATGGAAGAGCTCAAGGCCATGGATATTGCGGCTGATGCCATGCTCATTTATGCCGAGCGGTATGCAGAAAAACTTGAAAAAATGGCTGAGGCAGAAGAAGACTTTGAGAGAAGAAAAGAATTAAATGAAATGGCCAATATTTGCCGTTGGGTTCCAGCCCATGCCCCTAGGACATTCTGGGAGGCGCTCCAACATTACTGGTTTGTTCACGTGGGCGTGGTATATGAGACCAACCCATGGGATTCTTTCAACCCTGGCCGATTGGATCAGCATCTTTATCCATTTTACGAAAAGGATGTGGCAGAGGGGCGCATCACCCGAGAAAAGGCAAAAGAGCTCCTGGAGGCATTTTGGATAAAGGTTAACAACCAGCCAGCAGTGCCGAAGGTGGGAGTCACTGCAGAAGAAAGTTTCACTTACAATGACTTTACTAAAATCAATATAGGCGGGTTGAAGCAGGACGGCTCGGATGGCGTAAATGAGGTTTCATACTTGCTCCTTGAGGTTCTTGACGAGGTCCGCACATTACAGCCCAACACCGCAGTGCTGGTGAGCGATAAAAATCCTGAACGCTTCCTTCTTAAGGCATTAAAAGTGGTCGGGCCGGGATTTGGAGAGCCGCCATTCTTCAATTTCGACGGTGCCATCGTAAAAATGCTTAGGCAGGGCAAAAGACTGGAAGACGCCCGTACAGCGGGGGTCAGCGGATGTGTCGAAACGGGTGCCTTTGGAAAGGAAGCATATATTTTAACAGGGTATTTCAACCTTCCTAAAATCCTGGAAATTACATTAAACAACGGTATTGATCCTCAGACTGGAAAAAAATTAGGTTTAGAAACGAAAGATCCAAAGAGCTTTGAAACCTTCGATGAGCTCTGGGAAGCTTTTATAAAACAGGTAAAGCACTTTATGGATATAAAAATGAAAGGCAACGATATAATCGAAGCGCTTTTTGCAAAATATATGCCCGTTCCATTCCTTTCAATATGGACCGAGGACTGCGTTAAAAAAGCAAAAGACTATAATTCTGGAGGTACAAGATACAACACGCAATACGTCCAAATAGTCGGTCTAGGTACCCTTACGTATAGTTTAACCTCAATCAGGTACCATGTATTTGATAAAAAGACCGTTACAATGGCTGAACTCCTCGAAGCTCTAAAACAAAACTTTGAAGGAAAGTATGAAGTCATGCGGCAAATCATATTAAATAAAACTCCGCGGTACGGGGAAGATGATGATTATACCGATGAAATTGCGAAGAAAATAGTCGACTGTATAGTTGAGATGATTGAAAGCTATCCACCGTCCCCGGTCAGAAGGGCATCAAAGAGGGCATACTTTTTGCCCACCACTGCCCATGTATATTTCGGGAAGGTTACAGGTGCAACGCCTGATGGAAGAAAAGCTGGCTTCCCGGTCTCAGAGGGTGTTTCTCCGGTGCAGGGTAGCGACAAAAAAGGAATAGCAGCGGTCTTCAGGTCTGTTTCAAAGTGCGATTGGGACAGAACAGGTGGAGCACTTCTCAATCAGAAATTGACTCCGGATCTACTCGAAGGAGAGGAAAACCTGAGGAAGCTCGCACAGTTAATAAGGACCTTTTTCAATATGGGCGGCCATCATGTCCAGTTCAACGTGGTAAGCGCGGAACTGCTTAGGGAAGCTCAGAGGCGACCGAAAGACTTTCAGGACCTAATGGTAAGAGTAGCGGGTTACAGCGATTATTTTGTCAATCTGCCAAAAGGTCTGCAGGAAGAAATAATTGCAAGGACCGAACATAAAGAAGTGTGATTTAAATATGAAAGGGATAGACAGGATGGGGGCAGATTAATGGTAAATGGATTGATTTTCGACATAAAAAGATATGCAGTACACGACGGGCCCGGAATAAGGACAACAGTATTTTTTAAAGGATGTCCTCTGAAATGCTGGTGGTGCCATAACCCCGAAGGCATTTCTCAGCAAAAATCATTGATGTATTTCGAATATAAATGTATGCAGTGCAGAATCTGTGTCGGTGTTTGTCCAAACGGTGCTATATCTTTTGAAAACGGCGTTCACTATATCGACCGCAGTCGGTGCAATAATTGCGGCATTTGTTCCGAAGCCTGCCCCACAGAGGCTTTAAGACATGCCGGCAAAATGATAACAGTAGAAGAACTGATGAGAGAAATAGAGAAAGATGTTCTCCTGTACGATAATTCAGGAGGGGGAGTGACTTTTTCCGGTGGAGAACCGCTGATGCAGCACACATTTTTGAAAGAAGCGCTTATGGAATGCAGAAAAAGAGACATTCATACAGCGCTGGACACATCAGGATATGCACCCGAAAGAATATTTTCATCGGTCGTAGATTATGTAGATGTTTTCCTCTACGACCTGAAGTTGGCTGATGAAGAAGAACACATGAAATACACTGGAGTCTCAAACAACCTGATAAAAGAAAACCTGCGGTTACTGTCTGACATGGGCAGAGGCAGGGATATTATACTGCGATTTCCTGTGATACCGGGTATAACGGATACGCAAAAAAATGTAGAAGGTCTTGCGGAATTTGTCTCAACATTGAAAGGCATAAACGAAATCGATTTGCTTCCTTTTCACGATATAAGCGAAAAATACAACAGGCTCGGTATAGAGTATAAAATGCTTGTGCGACAGGCTCCACCGCAGGAAAAGTTGATGCATATAAAACAAACATTTGAGAAAATCGGGCTTTATGTAAAGATTTGATGAAAAAATGTGGAGGATGCTCTTGAATTATTTTTGACTATATGCTAATATATATAATGCATCAAAGAAGTGCCGAAGTGGTGGAATTGGCAGACGCGCTAGATTCAGGGTCTAGTGGGCTACGGCCTGT